>JASJDJ010000105.1 GCA_030065635.1 Xenococcaceae cyanobacterium MO_188.B32 | reverse complement strand
GATGAAAGAATCAGGATTTATCGTTTGATAGATTTGACAAGAATTTAAGCGATCGCTTAAATTCTTGTCAATAAGCAGGACTTAACGCGATTATTTGGGGGTTTATTGAGATTAAGGCGTTCTTATTGACAAGATGCGTTTGCCCTGGAATTAGGTCTTAATTGTGTCAATCCTACTCGACTTTTGATAGCTTTCGGGCTAAATCTTCTCTAACTTATAACCAAGAGCATCTTGGCAGTAGTCAACAAGAAATGACGAGCGATAATTATTTTCAGTCCAAAGGATTGGAAAAAAACTCTCATCCATACTTTTGTCTCCAAATCGCTTGTATCGACCCATTAATTGACGACCGCCTTTTTCGTGAAAACAGGCATCAGAACTGAGGGTAAAAATAGTAAGAGCGCGACGAATTTCATTGGGCGTGATATTTTCTCCTGATCCATGCCAGATATCCCCATGGTGAAAGATGCAGCTTCCAGCAGGAATTTCTATCTTTACTATCTCGGGTTGAGCCACACCAATAACGGTAGCAACTCTTTTCATTTCATAATGGTAATCTTGGATGACAGGAGCATCGGCATTATCCGACCATCGACTGGACCAATGATAATCCTCGGTAGGTTCAAGTTTAGCTAGGGGCCATCTGTGGGAACCTAGAACATACTCAATCGTGCCATTTTCAACCCTAGTATCGTCCAGCGCTATCCAACAAGTTATCATCTGACGCGGGTTGATATAATCGAGATATCGAGCATCCTGATGAAGTGCAATCTTGCCTGATCCTGGCACTTTCATCCAAACACTGTCGTGTCCTATACGTGCTCCTTGCCAACCAGCTAGAGTTGCACATAAGCGCCCTATCTCGGCTGACAGTGCAACGCTAGCGATAGTAAGGTCACTCTTCCAAGCGTTGACAATGATACGAGATGCATTTGAACGGCTGAGACCGGGGCGCCACTGCCATTCATCAGGAATAATACCCGTCTCAAAGTTACCGTGAAACAGGGGCTCAACTCTGTCCCTCAACACAGCAGCGAGTTCGCTATCAATGAAATTTTCTACAACTAAAAATCCATTTTTCTTGAAGCGATAAATTTGCTCTTCACTAAAGTAAACAGGACTATATACCATCTTGCTTGTTTAGTTTCGTTTTAATCGTTTATTGTTTCTACTGATTATTGATTGGTAGTCGGTAATTGATTTATAATCTGTTGTCCCATTACCCATTAAGCATTAACCATTACAGAAGTTAGCGGTTTACTGAAATTACGAGCAACTGTGAGCTCGAATGTCACTTCATCATAGAGAACTACTTCAAAGGATTCGTAATACTGTTTCAAACATTCTTTAAATTCTTCCATGGCTTTGTAAAACAACTCATCGGGAACTGTCCAGCATACCCCCAGTGCTCGCGACTGATAAATGTCAAATAACTCAGCCACGGTATGAGATTGCTGCCATCGCGCCGCAGTTAACGTTTCTACTGTTGCTCCTAAATCAGATAGCAATTGCTTCATTCCCTCTCCGAAAAGGTTGGGTTTTGTCTGCATTGCCGAGGGACAGTTTTGACTGGATTCTGGCTGGTATTGACCGAGAATTCCTCTGAGTATATCCTCAAAGGTTTTCTGATAGGAAGAGATTAAATTCTCACAAGATAAATAGACTCCATTTGGCTTCAAGACTCGGCGAATTTCATTCAATCCTGCAAAGGGATCTTGAAGACAGTGAAGTATATGTGCAGTAATAACAACATCAAATAAGTTATCTTCGAAAGGTAAAGTAGAAGCATCTCCTTGAAGCAGAGTGAGATTCTCAGGCATTTTTGAGAACTTGTGTCGTAGCTCATCCATCATTTCCTTGGAGACATCAATTCCAGTATAGGAGTAACCTCTTTGAATAATAGAGTATCCAGTCCGTCCCGTTCCAATACCCGGTTCTAGAAATTTCGTCTCTGGGGTCGCTTTTACCAGTTCAAGAATGCAGTCAGCGATTTGTTCTGACACTGACTGTGGCAAAGGTCTAGTAGCATCGTACAGATGCGCTATTTTATCGTAGTAGTTATTCAATAGATTTCTCCTTATCAACTATCAAATTCCGTGAACCTAAGCTGTAAAATACTTTTTCAGCAAACGTCGGATTAGGCTGTACTTATTTGAATAATCATATCATTACTTATAGGTTAACTTCAATAACTTCAGAGTCTATTAACTAATTTTAATTTACAAAATGCCCCTGTCCTAGTTTCTCCTATAAGTTCAATTAGCTATTGATAGTTTCAATGATTTTAGAACTAATTAAGCGGATTTTATATTAGAGCATTACGTATTGACTAACTGCTCAGAAAAGTCTCTTGGAAAAAGCAATCATTTAGATGTTTCTAAATACTCATCCCATTCGTTTTGTCTTTTTTTTGCATCTTGAACAAAAGGTGACCAACTGATAAGTTGGATTAAAAACCGATTTATTAATGAGAAAGGAAAATACATTGGTCTAACAAAATCTATTAATAGAACAACTCGAATATTATTTGACTTGTTCCAGACTTCATGTGGATACGTGTCATCAAACACTAAACTTTTACCTTCCTTCCAATGTAAAATATCATTACCTACGCGAATCTTACAGCTATTTTCAGGTTGCGGAATAATTAATCCAAGATGATATCGAAGAACTCCCTTGTATGGACCTCGATGTTCAGGGATATGTTTGTGTGGCAATAGAATAGAGAAGAATGCTGTCTTTATTCCAGGAATTTTTTCAATTAGACATGTTGTTTCAGGACATCTTTCACAATTCTTTTCAGCTTTTACGCCATACGCGTAAAAAAAATAGGTTTTCCATAAATTATCCTGGGTTATTGAATATTGCTCCTTCGATATTTCCTGAAAATTAGGTATGGCATCTATGTTATTGAGAATTAGATCTAGTTCTTGGCGAATTTTTACCCAGTTTGATTCTAAATCTGCAATCCAGCTAAATTCTTGAATGTCTAAGAAGGTGGTATTGGCAACTAAGGAATAACGAGAGAATGCTTTTGCAAACACTCTAATAAGTATTTTGATGATCGCACTCATTGACTGTTGTTTTTCAAGTGCAGTATTTGAATTAGCTTTATTAATTTGTTTTTCTACCGCCTTTTTTCTTATGAATTTATTTTTCGTAACAAATTTCATGATGTCTAATGATGATATCTAATAGAAGAAAATTAGTAGCAAGGGCAATTTTATTTTAATCTAATCGATTAATTTTAATTTTTCAACCTTACTTATGATACTTTCAGGATCTAATCCTTGATAGGGGAACTGTTCCCAAAGTCCACCACAACCTTCTTCATGAACACCAAGGTAGGCAAATTTAGGAGATAAACCACGTTCGAGTAACCAAGAACCAAAACGGCTACCCATGCCAGTACGACGATTGAAAGATTCAACCACTAGTACAAAGGGTGCTTTACCAATTTTTGCCATCATCTCTTCATCAACAACATTCAAAGTAGGTTTGTTGATCAAGCCAACATTAATACCTTGTTGCTTGAGACGTTCAACCGCATCTAAAGCCCGATATAAAGCATCTCCAAAGCTAACGATATAACCAGCATCACCTTCTCTGATCACCTCATCCTTACCAGGAGTAAAAGTATAGTTGCTGCCAAAAAATTCATTACCAGACTCGTCTAAAATAATCGGCACTTTAGAACGAGTGGAGAAAATAAAGCGCATACCAGGATCGTGGAAGACTTTATTAACACAGGCTGTCATTTGGTTAGCATCGGCAGGGAAATAGAGACGGGTTTCATAAGCATCATCTAAACCATTATCGGCAAACATCTTGTTGATACCGAAGTGACAGGTATTATCAGCCATATCATCAATACCTGCATGGGAGAAGTGACAAAGCAAGTTAGATTTATTTAGCCTTGCCATAGTGATTTCTGAAATACACATTTCTAGGAAAGCACTAAAGGTAGCAAATACCCCTTGTTTGCCTGCTTCCATACCAAAACCAGCCGCCGCTGAAAGATTACCCCTTTCCATAATTCCCGAAGGAATAAAGACATCGGGATAAGCATCATGAATTTGTTTAAACCCACAAGAACCTTCTAAGTCGCTGTCGATGAAAACTACTTTCTCTTTACGTTCGGCATCGCTCATTTTACCCAGGACAGACACGACTGCTTCACCGAAAACATTACGATTTGAGCCTAATTTATCGCTAACACCGAGGAATTTGTATTCATTCTTGGGTTTTTGAATGTTTTTGAGATATTCTACTGCCGCAGACTGTCCTCGCTTCTCTAAATAGGCGATCGCTTTATCTACAGCAATGACATCGTGTCCATGGGTAGTACCTTCCACACCTTCAATCTCAGGACACATGGGACGTTGGTCGATCGCTGCTACAGGACCATCAGTAGTGATTGCCTCACACATGCGACGATATAAGTCATCGAGGTCTTCCCCATTACCTTCATTTACCTTTAAACCATGTCCAGTTAAAGTTTTGGCAACGGTAAATCCTTTCAGATAGTGGGAAGGATGTCCCGCAATAGTGACATCGTTATCATCGATAAATAACTTAACATTGAGATTACGGGCAACGGCAAACCTTGCTGCTTCAGCATCGTTACCTTCTTGTTGCGAACCATCAGAACCCAAACAAATTACTACTTTATCAGGATTAGCAAGTGCCACACCGTTGATGTAGGGCCACATATGTCCTAATCTACCAGAACTAAATTTTACCCCAGGAGTCAAGCCTAATTCTGGGTGTCCTGGTAACTTGGAATTAGCCGCACGGTAGTTAAGTAAATTCTCTTTGGGCAAGTCGCCATGCAATACTGCCATTAAATACTGAGTGGCAACCCGATGTCCTGCTTCATCAAAAAAGATTGGTACAAATTTATCAGGCGCACCACGGAAAAAGGCATCGAGAATCACCACTTCGGGGACGGTATCGTAAGGACTACCAGTATGACCACCCACTCCTCTAGCTGCACCAGTAGCTGTAAAAAAGACGATCGCATCACGGCAAAGTTGAATATTAGTTTTTAAAATATTTCTTTGTTTATCAGTCAGAGTGGAAATACTGGAATCCAAGGCTAAAGGTTTATAAGCGTCTAAATCAATAGGAAAAAGAGTGGTTGTAGAAATCATGCTCTATCTTTATTCGGTTTTAGTAGAGGGTCAGTTTTAAAATTGGCATTAGGAAAAATTTTCCAAATTTCTTATTATTTCTAAATACTCTGAGAATTTGTTCTGAAATTTGAGAAAAGACTAAGCCTAAATCAGCTATAGACTGATCTAGCATGAGCTATAGTCAGTATATCACGCTAAATCGTTTAATAGACCTCTTGCATAATTAATTTGTGCTAGGATAAGGAGCTTTTAAGCTGTCAACGACAGTTCGTAATTGTAAATTGCTGCGAGTAAGTTACAACGTAAACCATAACGTCTCCGACGATTGCGATAACGCTCGGAAAAGATTTTTAAAATCTTCAGACGACGATTGACATGTTCAATTCCAATTCTTGCTTCTGCTAGCTCTCGATTATAATCCTTTTCTAGTGGTGAGAGTTCTCCATTTTTCGGCTTCTTTTTGGGGAGGTAACTATTGTGATGATACTGATTAATCCCTTGATAACCGCTATCCTGTAAGCTTTCAGTCAAGGGATGGAACTTAACCCCTGAAGCCTTGAACAAAGCAAAATCATGTTTGCGTCCCTGACCAAAAAAGGTGCAGATAATTTTACCGCTACGTTTGGGTCGTTCAATCGGGGTTTCAGTAACATCCATCACGATTACTTCTGGTCGAGCAAAGCCTCGGATTAAATCTTTCTTTCCTGGCAATCGGAATAAACCAGATGCTATGAGAATATTTTCCACTCGATGAACTGCTCGACACACTGTCGATTCTGATACGGCAAAATCTGTAGCAATATGAAAATAGCTGCGATATTCACGCCAATATTCCAGAGCGGCTAAAATTTGGTCTTCTCTACCTAATTCCCAAGGACGACCTACTCTTGGAGTATCAGGAATTTGCTGCTTAAATGCTTTGACCATCCGTTCAAAAGTTTTTTTCTTTACCCCAAAGCGTCGCTTAAACTTTTCAGCAGTTAGAGATTTAGTAGTTGCAAAATTCATAATGGAGATAGAAGAGAGGAGCAAATCCCTTAATCTACCATAAAAACTATTTTGCAAGAGGTCTATTACCATGGCTTACCATTACTCCCTTTGGTGTTCCCGTAGAACCCGATGTGTATTGAAGCAATGCTAATGTGTTGCTATTTATCGGAGGAGACTGCCAATCATCAGCTTGATTGCTGTCAAAATTGTCTGTCGTTATACACTGCCAACTTGCTAAAGTAAGCTTCTCTTTAAATATTTTTTCAGCCTCATTTATTACTGATTTAGTAGTGAGAACTAATTTAGCTTCAGTATCTTTTATAAACTTGTTTTGTTAGCTCACAAGCAACTACAGCAGGGTCAATCTGCTGCTGAGGTCTTTTCGCGGTTATTTGCCAAGCAACGCAAGGAGGTACCTGCTTGATTTTTTGCTAGCGATCGCCGAATCCAAATCACAACAGTCGAGATCTTAATTTGCGTTAATCCTAAAATATTGACTTTACCCTCTTTTTCTGTAAGCTTTGATTTCAGATCTAAGTGAGACTTAATATTACACTATCTTGCCATAATCTAGTTTAATTAACCGATCTGCTAAATGAAAATAGCGATCGTCGTGACTAATTACCAGTACGGTTTTACCTCTATGCTTGAGTTCTAACAAAAGTTGCTTGTAAAACACCTCTTTAAAAGACTGACTTTTCCCGTTAAGTCTGAAAACAACGATAGAGTAGGCTTTTCAAGCTCTCATCTGTTATCAATAAGTCTAGTTAAATGACAATTGCTTACGGAGGAATAAGGCTTCCAGATAGAGGTAATCAAAGCGATCGCTCAATTGAAAAGATAACGGGAAAAGTCAGCTTTAAAAGAAGGGTCTTGATCGGATGCCCACTCGTCAAATAAATAAATTGGACGGTCTTCCAAATACGCTGTAAGCAAAGCTAGACGCTTACGCTGACCTTGTGAAAGGTTTGTAGTCGATAGTATACCGTCTTTTACTTGAACTTTATGCTCTAACTGAAGTTGTCTTAAATACTTAAAAGCCCGATCGTCTAGATATTTCTGATTAATACCTAAAATACGCTCAAACAGATAAAACTCAGAAAATACAGTAGCAAATAACTGACGATATGCTTCTCGATGTCGATCGGTAATGTGTGTTCCATCTAGGCGAATTTCACTCCCTTCTGGAATATATAAACCTGTAATCAATTTAGCGAGCGTAGATTTACCACTGCCATTACCTCCAACAATAAAAATCAGTTCACCTGGATGAAAAGTCAGGTCAATTGGTCCGAGGGTAAAGCTACTATTTTCATTTTCTCGATGATAGGCATGGGTAATTTTAATTAATTCAATCTTGCTAAAAAATGGCTGCAAGTCAGATTGATTTGTTGAAATATTTTCAGAAGAACTTTTTAGTGATAAACCTATCCTGTCAATTTTTTGTAAAGCAATACTAGCACGATTTAATCTAGGAAGCATGCTTGAAATATCTCCAAAAGGTCGTAGAAGATAAATAATTACTAAAATATATCCAGACAGAACTGAAGTGCTGACTTTCGTAAATAGAGGCAGACCAAATACCAATATACCTACAATCAAGAACAAAAAAAGCTGAGCTACATTAGATGAGATCGCCCAAATTCCATGGCTAATTATGTTGTAATCACGCGATCGAGCAGTTGTAACTCATTGGTAACAAGTTAAGCTTGTAAGCAAGTTGTCAAGGGGGGTTTGGGAGGAAATTGAAAGAAAAATTGGTCATAACCTCGCTGTTTCTCGGGAAAGGGAGCAACTATTAGCCTTTGGTTTGGTTTTCGCTGTCTTTTAACAATACCTAAACATTTCTGATTATCATGATCGGCAAAATATTTAACTGGGTCAGAAGCCTCTCCTCTACAGGAAGCACCATGAAAATAATAAAGACCACGATAAATCATTTCTAAGGAGATGCGGTCCAAAGGAAGAGAGAGTTCCTCGGCAACAGCATCACCTAAATCGACTAAAACAGCATAGAATAACCATGTTGCCCAAATTTGCAATTTAATACCATTAATTGAGCCAGTCCAAAGGTAACTTAGCCCTAAAAGCCGTTTGACCGTATTAAAAGCATCTTCAATCCGCCAACGTTTTTGGTACAAATCGATAACAACATAAGGCGGTAATATTTCAGGCTCAAGCACCGAAGTTAAATAGGAACGCCAGACTTTACCGATTCTGACTTCAATCAAACGAAGAATAACAATGGGAGTCTTTTTTGTCCCCGAGCCGATCTTAACCAGACGGTCACGTAAAGTATAACTATCAGTAAAAACTTGTTGATACTCAATGGCTGCATTGATCTTAATGCGGGTAATAAAGTGAATTCCTCCCTCAATTAATTTTTGCCAAAACTGAAAATGATAAAATCCCCTATCAAGTAAGAGCAATGTTTGGGGTGAAACTAAATCCAGTAAATTTTCTTCAAAACGGATATCAGAAGCACTGGGGTTTTCCTGAAACCAAATTTCCACAGGCAACCGTGTGACTAGATCGAGCACTACTCCCATCTTGCCAGCTAATGAACCTGGTTTTACCTCTTCTAAGCTCTTGAGCTTGCGAAACAAAGCTTCTAAGGTTGAACCGTCAGCACACCAAATCTTCTCAAACTTTGATAAGGTAAATTGCACACTTTCGGGTAATGGTCGATGTTGACGAGCCGACCATCTGGCTTTGAGCTTGGGTAAGATTTCGTGAAAAATTCCCTCGAATAAAATAGCAGGGAAGGTCAAAAATCTTTGCGACAAGGCTTGTTGGCTCACCTTTGTTGGTTGACACCATAAAAATCCTTCTTTTTCCAGTAATCGACCTAATTCCGTCACTCCCGGTACATCCCGCCACAATAAAGTCAACACCGCAGCTACCATCAAAGGCAATGTTAGAATTCTCGCTTCTTTGTCCTAATTCTCGAAAAAAACGTGATTGAGATGTAATAGCTGGAGTTAATAAGGCGGTTAAATGTTCAGCAATAACTCGATCTTCCACCATTGGTCTTTGTTTTTTCTTGGCATGGTCACGAGTGATTTTTCGGGGCATTTTCGTCTGGTAGTACTTTTCCAGGTTTATTTTGCCATGAATGAGTTTATTTCTCTGCTATTCGCTTAAAAACTTCTTTTCACTTACCTTGACATTATGTTCGATATCTTAACTTGTTACGAATGGTTGTAACTTGAAGTTCTTCTGCAATGAACGCTTCACGACGACAAGTATGTAGTTTGAGTTCTTTAATCCCTTCAATTATAGTACGAAAATGCTTAAATAATATGTCTTTCTCTTCACGGGCAAGTTTCAGCAGTCTATGAGCTTTAGATTGCAGTAGATAAACAAAAGCGATCGCTAAACCCAGGCAACCCACTGTCCCTATAAACACTAACCCAGACAGCCAACCAAGGTAAATAAAACAGCCTAAGATCATTGCTATATCAGCAAAAAGAAATGGAATGTTGGAAACAGTTATAGAAATAGCTTCAACATCGTCCGTTAGGACTGCTAAAAGACGGTTAGAGCCTAACTCTTCCAACTGACGCAAGGGGCAGGATAAAATCCAACGACTCAAGCGTAATCGTAATTTATGCACAGCAGACTGAGACAAGCTAATAAGCAAATATTCAGCAAGAAGACCAGTTGAGAAGGCTAAGAGTATTAAGACAATAAAGTTCCAAACCAAGTGATCTAAATAGATTAGATTCATATATTTATATAAGCATTAATTATGTATTAAGCTCTGGTGGTATTTGTCTTTATCACCATTAAATTATCAGCTTTAAACCTTTACAGCAGGTAAGCCTGTCCTATTTTATCCAATTGGCTCTCGGGGCTTAGTCAAGTCTTAGCAACGAAACCTACTTTCTTCTTCCACATAGCAAGAGTAGCTTCACATTTCCTAAAATCAGGTTCAGCAATAAAACAGCGACAACCAAGTTGGTGTGCCAAAATCAACAACTCTGGTTCGGGCAAAAAGGAAAAAATTATTGATTCCTTATCTTCAGTATATAGCTCCAAGGCCCGTTGAACCATTTCTTTAAGAGTAATTAAATCCAAGTCTTGATAGCGACTGAAAAAGACAACTTCTGAATTAGCCTCAACAGGAGTAGCCAAATGCCATTTTGGTGTAGGAGGAAAAGCAATACTCAAAGCTATTTCCTTGGGTAATCGCTTCTTAAATTGTGGTGAATTCGGCTCTCCACAATACAATAAATGCTCTTTACCCAACTGATACCACGAACCAGATCGAACAACTGTTTCTCCTTGGTCTGTTGTTTGCTTGGGAATAACAGCCAGAATTTCTTGCTTGCGTGATGGCTCGCTCGCTCTGGTACGTGGTTTATCTAAAATAGAAAACTTAACATCAGAGACAGATCGACTTTCTGGCTCTGCTGGAGTTTTTTCTCGCTCTTTCTCAATTTTCTCGTCTTTTTTGACTTTATTAGTCGAAACTGGCTGATACTTTTGCTTAATTTCTTTGGCTGCTGTATAAGTAATATTTTCTCCTGCTTGAGCCCGAGAGATCGCTTCTTCTCTTACCGAATCAGGAGTTGAAGGAGCGGATAATACGTAAAGAGCGGAAGGAGCGATCGACAAATCCATCAATTTGATGGATTCAAATTGTCGTGCTACCTGCATAAACCGTTGAGCGGTAGGCTCACTCCAGTTAAATTCCGCTTTGAGCCAATTTAAAAAGTTTCCATGTCCTAATTTTTCCTTAATTTCCAGCAATTTTTGCCCAATATCTCGAATTCCTTGGGCGGTTCTCTTCATCAAACCTCTAATTTCTTCAGTTTGCTCCCGAACAAATACAGAAGTTTCTTCCTCAAGCTGAGAATAATCGAAAATTTGAGTCGATGAATCTAAAGTAAAATTATCCTGAATAATTTTCTTTAATTTATTTATATCAAAAGGTTTCTCTAAAAAACCTAAAATATTTTCGTTATGAGTGAAATATTTTTTGACTTCATCTGGAGAGACATAGGCAGATATAGCAATAATTTTAATAGGTATCTGTTTATCAGCTAAATAATTTATTAATTCTATTCCCCCCATAGGATACATTTTTAAATCTACCAAAGCTAAATCGAGGGAGGATTTATTAGCTTCAATTATTTTTAAAGCTTCTTCACCATCCCCAGCGAAATCTACTATGTTATTAATTTGTTTTTTATAGCTTTTTTGGACAACACTATTAGCTTTTATTTCGTCATCAGCTATCAAGATTTTGACAGACATAATTGATATATTTCTAATTCAATTCAAGGGACTTAATTTAGTCAGAGAAGATAAAAGTAAAAATAATTTAATTATCGATCGACATTCTCTGACAAAAAGGCAGCAGAAAAATTTAAGCTAAACAGATTTAATATACATAAAATAGCTTTTTTGTCAACTTTTATTGCGATCTACAATACATATTAGCATATTAAATAACAAGCTAAAATAATAAAAATTCAAAACTATCAGCAGGTTTTTCAGTGAGGAAAATTTCTAGATTGAAGAATTGTCTATCGATCTTAATAATTCTTATCCTTAACTACGATCTGACAACCTCAGCACAAACACCTTTACTAACCTTTAAAGTAAAACAAGTAGAAATAAATGGTAGTACTATTCTCAAACCAGCAGAATTAAAAGCCATAACCACACCACTAATTGGTCAAGAAGTAACTTTAGAACAAATCTTACAACTTCGGACTGCCATTACTAATCTGTATGTTGAGAAAGGCTATACAACTTCTGGTGCTTTTTTTCCCGTTCAGGACAGTTCTAATGGTATGATCCGCATTCAAGTGATAGAAGGTGAATTAGAAAACATTGAAATTAGTGGGTTAAAAAGGTTAAGCAAAAATTATGTTGAGTCCCGCCTACTCCTTGCTACCGATCGACCTCTTAATATTTATAACTTGGAAAAAGCAATTAAACTACTACAACAAACTTCACTAATTGATTCAGTTGACGCTCAATTAATTAGTGGTTCGGCTCCAGGACTCAGCATTCTCAGACTAGAATTAGTAGAAGCTTCTACTGTGACGACTCAACTCAGTGTAGCTAACGATGAATCTCCTAATATCGGAGAATATCGAGCCAAAGCAGCGATCGCTCATCAAAACCTGTTGGGATTAGGAGATCGGCTCTCGGCTGAGTATAGCCTTACAGAAGGATTAGATAGATATAGTTTAAGTTACTCTATACCAATTAATGCTCGTGATGGAAATTTATTGGTAAGCTACAGAAATAATGATAGTGAAATTACTAGAACACCTTTTTCTACTCTCGATATTAGAGCAGAATCTCGTTCTTTTTCTTTTGGTTGGCGACAACCAATAATTAAAAACCCCGAAAGTGAATTGGCACTTTCTCTTACTCTCGATTTACGAGAGAGCGAAACTTTTTTAAACGAAGACTCTTTTTCTTTTGAATTAGATCGCTTCGGAGAATCTGGAGAATCTAAGGTAACGGCACTGCGTTTTACTCAAGAATGGCTCGATCGTTCAGCCAAAAATATTTTAGCTATTTCTTCCCAATTTAGTTTGGGAATCGATGCCTTTGATGCTACTGTTGATGATACTGGTACTGATGGTCGGTTTTTCAGTTGGCTAGGTCAATTTCAGTGGTTAAGATCTTTAAATAACAGGCGCGATGCCTTACTAATTGCCAGACTAGCTACTCAAATTACACCTGATACTCTGCTATCTATTGAGCAATTTGCTCTTGGTGGGTTAGGAAGTGTACGAGGTTACGAACAAAATCAAAGCATCGGAGATAATGGTATTTTCGGTTCTGTTGAATTGCGGATTCCTCTGATTCGAGATTCTGATGGGATTGGTTTAGTTCAGCTAACTCCGTTTTTTGATGCAGGGACTGTTTGGAGCGAGGAAGAATCTGAGGAAAACCCATCTACACTTGCTAGTTTAGGGTTAGGAATTAACTGGGAATTAAGAGAAACGCTCTCGATACAGGCTTATTATGGTATTCCTTTAATTGATGTTGAGGAGCAAGGAGATTCTCTACAATCAGATGGCTTCAATTTTTCTCTTCAGTTAGTACCATTAAGATTTTAAAATTTATTTTTATTTCTCATTGACAAATTAAGGATGAAGCGTTGCTCACTTGTTTTCTTACCCAGAGCAAGCGTCCATCTGCGGTTTTTATAAGATTAGTTGGTTCGATAATTGGCTCTCCTACTTGCCATTTTTGAGCGGTTTGTGCGGGATAGATTATTGTTTCGGCAGAAGAGGATATGTCGTCAGAATCTGCTGGCACGTGAGATGTTGGTGAGTTGGGTTGAACCTCTGGAAGTTGAGAACTTAAACTTTGTTCTTCGTCTATTGCTGAAGAGGGACTAACGGGTAATCCACCTGTTCCTTTATAGACAAAACTACCCTGTTTAGAGTTACCACGAGTAAAACAACTGCTGATTAGGGCTTCTTCTGCCAAGATAAATTCGGGGCTGATTGAATCGAAGGAGTTTTGGAAATCAATTGTCGTGTTGATGTTCACCTCGCCATCTATTCCTAATTCTGAACTGGCAGTGAATATATTTTCTGGGGAGTCAGACAAAAATAATCCTTGAGCGGTAATACTTATGTTGCCTCCCCTGCCACGAAAGGCATTAGCCGTTACTTGACTGTTTTTTTTTGCGATTAAGTTAGTGGTGTTGATGGTAATGTTGCCTCCATCACCATCATTCTCTGCTGTAGCAGTAATTTCACTACCAGCACCTATTTCTAGATTTTGGATGTTAAGAGTTATATTACCGCCTGTTTCAGAAGCAGTAGCAGCAGTTATGCTTCCAGTGGCTTCTAAATTTAAGTTGTCGGCAGTGATAGTTAGTGTTCCTGCATTTCCCGAACCCTGATTTTCTACGCTAATAACTCCTTCTTGAGATACCTTCAACAAAGGGGTGTTAATGACCAAGTTTCCTCCATTTCCACTTGGTACTTCAGGCAGTCCTAGTGCTTTTCTACCTTGAGGGGTAGCTGATTGAATTGCCGATCTAATAATACTCTGAGGGTTATTGCTTGTTATAGAATTGCTAGTTCTTCCACTGACTTCTATTGATTCAGAAGCATTTATGGTTAAATTCCCAGCATCTCCAGAGGCAAAAGAAGATGAGGATAATGATGCTCCATCTATTACCCTTAATTTTTTAGTATTGAGCATCAAATTACCAACATCTCCAGAAGCAAAAGAAGTTGTTGCTATACTGGCTCTATCCGTCGCAGTACTTCCAGCAATCTCAATTAGATCGGCATTAACGTTTAATAATCCTCCATCTCCATCTCCGAAAGTCGAAGAAGTTATCCCTGCATTATTTAATCGAAGCTCAGAAGTCGATAAATTGATATTTCCTCCATTTCCTTCTGTAAAAGTAGTAGCGATAATACTACTAGTAAATAATTGGATTGAATCAGAAACATTAATGTCGATATCCCCACCATTAGCATCACTAAATGAATTTGTTCTAATTCTTGCGCCATCTTGAAGTAATAGCTCTTTTGCAGAAATATTTATATCTGCCCCTTCTCCAGTATTAAATGTTTCTGAGCGAATATTACTACGAAGATCGGATACTCGACCCGCAAGAGATAGGGATTCAGAGGCTTTAATGTTTATTGAACCACCAGCTAAATCACCTTGGTTTTGAGCCAACACGAAAGAAGCATTACTAAGGTTAATATTTTTACCATTCAGAAAAATTATTCCTTCGCGCTCACCACTGGAATCGATGAAAGACTGCTGATTCAGGTTAATATCTTGATATTTAGTTACATTGTCATCGAGTAAAGTAAGTCCACTTTTTGCCTGATCGATAGCAACTGAGCCAGAATCTATGCTACTCAAGTAAATTTGTCCACCTTCAGTGGTAATTACACCACCATTGACATCTAATCCATTTCCTACCAAAGCTAATGTTTGACCTGATTCTACAGAAATTCCCGTTGGTCTTTCATCAAATTCTACTGGTGAAAGAGGAGGAGCATTAGTAATTTGACTACCACCACCATTAACAGTAATACTGCCGTTGTTACCAAGAAACCCAAGCCCAATAGGAACGCTAATAGTTAAGCTAACATTAGGATTGTCTTCACGAACAGCAAAACTTGTACCATCAGCAAAAT
The DNA here is from genome assembly GCA_030065635.1 of Xenococcaceae cyanobacterium MO_188.B32. Taxonomy (GTDB): domain Bacteria; phylum Cyanobacteriota; class Cyanobacteriia; order Cyanobacteriales; family Xenococcaceae; genus JASJDJ01. The sequence goes on along the minus strand of JASJDJ010000105.1, from coordinate 5,012 downwards.
CAATACTGCTAGCCGTAGTCGCGATAAAAGAGCCACCAACATCTAAAATCGCATTTTCACCAAAAATAATACCATTGGGATTGAGCAGAAAAAAGTTAGCATTTCCTGCTGTTCGCAATATCCCATTAATTGTCGAAGCTGATTCTCCTGTAATGCGAGTAAAAATATTCTCCACATCCAAACCATTCTCAAAAATTGCCTCTATGCCTTCAGGAATAGAAAACTCCTTAAAACTGTAAAAGAGGTTATTTCCTACTCTTTCTCCACCAGTTATTTTTTCCATATTTTCCAGTTGTTCGACTACTGTGGGTAGTGTACCATCGGGAGTAATTTGTGCTTTGGCATTGACTGGCAAAAGCGTCAAACCAACAACAACAGAGAAGCATAATCGCTTTATAATGAATTTCTGCTGCTGTACGGGAAGTTTTGCTCTAATTGTTCTCATAAAGGTAAAAAACTGCGGTGGCAAGACATTTTTCTCATCTGGTGGAATATAAGCTAAGTACTTTCCATCTGGTGACAGTTTTGGTTGAGTAGTTTGGGGTTGCTAAAAAAAGTATGGCGAGGAATTAATAGTGTGATTTGAGTATTTAGTTAACCAGTAGAGTTTCTATAATGATATTATCCTGCAAATACAGATAAAAGTCTGTAATTTATCAAACATAGAAATATTATTGTCCAATTACTATGAAACTACTCCAAATACCTGGATGTCCTAGAGGTTGACTAATTTGCTCTAATTGTGCAGATCTCAGAGCGAATGATTCATTTAGACTTTCTTTAGATAAAGACTTATAGAAATCTTCTATCAAGCTCACAGTTTGAGCATCATTAACTGCCCATAAACTTCCTACTACAGTATTGACGCGAGCGCGGGCTGCTATTCCCGCTAACCCTAAAACAGAACGATCATTACCAGCAGCTGTTTGACAAGCACTTAAAACCAAAAGTTCAATTGGGTGCTGTAAACCAGACAAAATTGCTGACAACTTAGTGAGTGAAATTTCTCGATCGAAAGCTTGAATAAAAGCACTGTCAGTACTCCCTCCAAATCGCGCATGAGTAGCAAGATGAACGATAGGATAACCTTTCTCTAATTGTCGCTGGAAATTTTCTTGAGTAAATTCTCGGTTCAAAAATTGGCGACCACCTACGTGTTTGGCTATATCGTCAATTTCTTGTCGAACATTAGCTAAAGCGGGAAAACCATTTATCCCAATTGTTAAACCAAAAGCTAAAGTTTTTAAATTATCTCGCTTGATTTCAAGCTTACTAACAGAATTAAGCCCTAATGAATAACTAATGGCATATTTTTCGATTAAGAACCTTTGTCCATTATGAAGTGCTGCCATTGGTACATTGCGTAACCTACCATCATTAATAAAAACAATTCTTGAGTAGGCTGCTAAATCTTTTGCCAGGGGACGAATTAGCAAATTATAAAGAGATTGAGATAGAGACAAATAACGCTCGCTAGAAAGGTCTTCTAATGAATATCGCCAGTTTTCAATCTGCATTTGTAACTGTTTGGCTTTAATTCTCACTGGATAACTTTTAACAGTTCCATCTGGCAGTCTTAGAATTAGATAGGTTTTATCCTCTAGAATAATCGAGCGAATAATTACAGTATCCGTAAGAGTAAGAGCTTTGTACCCTTGAAGGTTTGGCTTAATTTCTAGACAATCATCCCCAAACAAACTTTGTAGTTGAGAAAGTTGAAGTAAATCGGCAGTAGCAAGTGCTTCTTGTATCTGAGCCTTGTTCCCACTCTCCAACAACAAACCGAGAAACTCTCGATAAATTGGTTCAACTTGAGAGCGAAAATCTAATTGTAATTGTTTTTCTGCATTGAGTAAGTCATTGCGAATACTCTGCACTGAAGCGATCGCCTCTCGATAAGCATCTCTGGCTGCATCTTCAGCCCCTATTCGTTGGTAAAGCCTTCCTGCTTGCCACTGCCATTGGTAGAGACTGTCAGCAGCAAATACTTGTTGTGCGGCTATCTGTGCTTTTTGAGTCCATAAAAGGGCTTGTTCTAGCGAACCTTCTTTTTCATAAGCATTTCCTAAATCTCCCAAAGCAAAGGATAAAGCCCGTTTATCTGTAAGCGTAGTGGCAGTTTCTACTGCTTTACTCAAAACCTCAATAGCTTTTTGTTTTTCTAACTCTGCCAAGTTAATTAATAGATAAACTTTGGAACGTGAGGCAGGTAAACTGTCAAGAATAGACAGTATTCCCTCAAAATTAGCATTAGTTTCTTGTTTAGACGATAAATGACTTAAATTTAGTAAGGCGCGGACGGTAGCCAGACTAGTGAGGTTTTTACTTACCTGTACTGCACGTTTTGCGTATTCTTTTGCTTTTGCTCGATCTGTCTTGGCTAATTGAGCATATTGAGTAGATACATCGCTATTCCCTTCTAAGTCTGCTCCTCGTGCTTCAGTAAGATATTGCTTAGAGCGGAGTTGATAAACATCTACAAGTCCATTGAGAATCCTAGTCGTCGTTTCGGGGTTCTGCGTCTTCTTTAAACTGTTAGTGTAAGCAATAATTGCTCGATCGTATTCCCCTGCTATCTTATAAGCATTACCCAAAGCTCTTTGTGCTGCGTTTTCTATTTCTGGTTTTTGAGCTTGTTTAGCCAAATCGAGCGATTCTTGGAGTAAGGGAATAGCTAGGCTAGCTTGCCCTAAATGAATGTACGCTCTTGCTAAATCTACTTTGAGCTTGCTTAATACAACCAACTGGGGCTTTTCGAGTCGATCGTTCTGGGTTGGGATCGATTCTATTGCTGCCTTCCAATGAGCGATCGCTCCGCTATATTGACCAATGTGTCGGTAAATTTCGGCTAAATTACTGTGAACAGTAACAGGTTCTATTTGTTGAGGTTTTTGTAATAGCTTATTTAACAGCAAGATCGCCTTACTGTATTGTCCTCGAGCATAATATCTTTGTACTTGAGATAAGATTTCCTGCCCTGAGTCTTCCTCTTGAGGCGACATCAAACTCTCAGCTAAGAGTATATCTGCTTGAATAATCGCAGGATTTATTAATCCTATAACTAATATTGAAAAAAAAAGCTTAAATCTAAAGTTCATTACGTATAATTACTTAAGAATAATTAAATTGAGTTTTTTCTTGCTTAGTTATTTACTCTGAAGACAATTAACTAGCTAAAAATATATATTGATTAAGTATATTCCACTAAGTATATTCTCTAAGTGAGATAGAATATCGATTCTGTAGTTATTTTTAAGAAACAAGATCGAGCTAGCCGATAAAAGCAGAAGAGAAACATTGAAGCAAAGCTAACCTCTCTATAAGAAGCAATTTTAGACACCTTAGCTTTTAGATAACTCAATCTAATCAAAATCATCATGTCTTCTTCAAATAAAATCCTAATAAGCTTATTAGGACTCATCTTAGGAGTTTTTAGCTTACTATTTCCTGTTTATCCCAATTTAGCTAAAGGAAATCGAGCTAATCAAGGTTATGTACCGCCGAATAAAGACAAAAAACAGCAAAATGCGGTTAATTCAGGCTCAAGAGGTTGTCCGAGTCAGCCAGCAGATATAACTCCTCTTATTCCAAAAGACCATATTCCAACTACTGTATCAACTCGACCTTCTTTCTTGTTTCTGGTTAAGTCCAAACCAGAACGAACTGTTCGTTTTAGTTTGGTTGAACCTGGAATATCCCAACCTTTATGGGAACAAGAATTGACCGTCGAGAAACCAGGGGTTTTATCAGTCTCAACCCCAGCTCATGTTAGTCTTAAAATCAACACAAAATATGTGTGGAACTTAGTAGTTGTCTGTAACCCCACTCGTCCTTCTGAAAACTGGTATATTCGAGCTATTGTCAAACGGATTTCTTTGAGCCAACAACTAGCCGAAAAGCTAGATAGGGCTAATAGCTATTATGAAAAAGCATCTATTTTTGCTCTTTCGGGAATTTGGTATGATGCCCTTGCTACCAGTTATTTTGCTCAAAACGAATCAAAAGCCATCTCCTATTTTAAGCAATTGTTAACCCAAATTAATTTAGATTAAATCTAAATTAATTGGTTCTTCAGATTTAGCTATGCCAAATTAAGTCTAAAAATGGAAAGACAATAAACTTCTTAAACGAAAATTATCAAACTTTTTAAAACCGAAGCCTTTCCGTTTTATCAGTTTCAATTTATTATTAATTCCCTCAACTACTCCCTGAGTAGTGCGATTCTTAAAGTAAGGAATGATTTCACCAAACCATCTAATTATAGTCCCACAACTATCAGGAAAATATGAAGCAGCTTTTTTCAGCCAATCCGTCAATTTTAATAAGGATATAACCTCAGATTTATCCGAATTGAAAATACTTCTAAGTTTTTCTTTTAAGCCATACATTTTTATTAATTTAGGAGCTATTATTTTGATTTCTTTTAATTTATTTTTTTGCTCCTGGTTCAAATATTCTTTATTTTTCAATAAGCAATATTTACTTTTTTTGATTCCTTCAAGTATTTTAGCTTTTTCCGTTTTATTTTTGAGTTTTTCTCCTCGTTTTTTCACGGCTTTTCTTTCTGCATCTAACTCTTCATTTACTATTTTCATTACATGAAATCTATCGGCAACCACTTCAGCATTTAGCATTAATTCTTCGACTAAATTTTTATAAGCTGACCACAAATCTATGCTGACTTCTTCAATCTGTTCCAGAACTTCAGTCCCCCATGCTTCAAAGCATTCCCGCAAACATTCCTTAGTTCTCTTCTCTAAAATATTGATGGGTTTTCTTGTTTCTAAATTTACTAAAACTGCACAATAATTTTTCTGTCCTTTTACCCAGGCTATTTCATCTATTCCTAGTTTTTTTATTCCTTGGGGTTTTTCTGTTTCTGTAACTACTCAATAACCGCTCTTTGGCGATCGGGGATAAAAGGCGAGCGATGATATCAAGTAGGGGCAGGGGCTGAAGCTCTGGCTCTAATCACATCTGGGAGATATGGAACCGTTTCATTTCCAGTAATG
>JASJDJ010000104.1 GCA_030065635.1 Xenococcaceae cyanobacterium MO_188.B32 | reverse complement strand
AGCAATCTTAGACAAGTATTGTAAGCAAAAAGAGATGACCCAATCTGATGCTGTCAGAACTTGGATTCGTGGACTCAAGCGAAAATTAAAAAAAGTGAGCGTTAGTTAGTATTTGGCTAACTGTTAATTAACCCTAATTGCTGAGAACGATAGTAAGCTGCTTGTACTGCTTCGATAATAGCCGATCGAAAACCATTACTTTCTAATTCTGCTACACCAGCAATGGTAGTCCCTCCTGGGCTAGTAACCCTATCTTTTAGTTGGGCGGGGTGTAATTGGGATTCTTGCAGAAGTTTAGCTGTCCCTAAAACCGTTTGAATTGCTAATTGTTGCGCGATCGCTCTCGGTAAACCCGCAGCTACGCCTCCATCTGCTAAAGCTTCGATCGCGATAGCTACAAAAGCAGGGCCCGAACCTGAAAGTCCGGTCACTGCATCCATTTGATATTCTGGGACTTCTACTACTTGTCCTACAGAAGCAAAAATAGACTTAGCTGTTTCTATTTGCTCTGGTTTAACATTTTCTCCCGCAGCGATCGCGGTTATACCTGCTCCAATAATAGCTGGAGTATTGGGCATCACTCTAATTATTGGTTGACGGGAAAAAACTTTAGACAATTTACTTAAAGGTACGCCAGCCAAAATAGAAATAACTAAAGATCGATCGTTTTCTTGTCCTTTGTCTCTTAAATCGACTGCTACAGCATCTAGTACTTGAGGTTTAATTGCTAACAATAGTACTGGAGAACTTTCTGCTACTATTCGATTATCAGCCGTAACTCGAACTCGATACTGTTGCTGTAAATAATCGCGCCTCTGAGCATTAGGTTCACTGACTAAAATTGTTTCAGCCAAATATACTTTTTGAGCGAGGAGGCGGGATAGGATTGCTTCTCCCATTACCCCGCCTCCAATCATGCCCAGGCAAATATTATCTTTAGTCATGATTTGCTCTAAAAAAGAGAACTTATTGAGCAATAACGCTTTGCTCGCTCCAAGGATCGGAGCTATGAGCCGATTTACGAATATGAGTTTCGGTCACTTTTTCTACATCGTGTAGAATCCCGGAAAGAGTACTTACCTTAACGCAACTGGGAGTAAAGAGAAAAATGCTTTCTCCAACTCTTTCTTGATGACCATCCATCGCATAGGTACCGCCAGCAACAAAATCTACTGCCCTTTGTGCTTCTTCTGGATTCATTACATTCAAATTCAATACTACAGACCTACGTTCCCGTAGTGCTTGAATTACTTGAGGCATTTCTTCAAAAGAATGAGGTTCGATAACTACTACTTCGGAAACCCCATTAGTGAGTCCTGGCATACCAATTACATTACTTTTTGTCATTTTTACTCCCTGTTTTTTGGCAAAAGAGTCTTGATTAGTTTGATAGTTGTGAATGTCTGTTTCTTTTGTAGCTGAGTGAATATTTGAGTAATTCTCAGGATAACCAGAAGTATTAATTACTTCTTCTTCAGGATAATATTCTACGTAATCTTCATCATATTCGTTTTCGTTGATGCCGATCATGTCTTTAAGTTTATTCCACATATTGCTCACAGTTCCATTTTCTTCACGACTTTAACTTTGGATATTTTCTGAAACATATCCTCCCCAATTTTGACGGTAATAGTAGGGGAAAGAGGGAAAAAAATAATAATAATTTTATAATTACGCTTTTTTTCCTTATATCAATTGCATCAATTTTCTTACCGCATTTTAAGGGAAAATAATGGATAGTCAAGCAGCGATTTAAAACTAATTATGAATTCGTTGCTTCCTAGTTATTTTTAAAAGAAATACTTGAACAACCTATTAATGGGTTATTAATCAGAATAATGGGCATTTTGTTGGTTTTTATTTAATAAACTTTACTTAATTTAGTTTTTAATTACAGTTTGTTACCTAATTGCCTCTTTTGGCGATAAAAACTAGGTATAAAAACTCAAAAACCTCTCAGTCATACTTCATAAAAGTCCATACTTAAATTTTTCTGGCCCCAAAAATAATTTGCCCTAGACGAATCATGGTTGCTCCTGCTTTAATGGCTAAAAGGTAATCTCCAGACATACCCATCGATAGCTGATTCATGTGTATGTGGGAGTATTGTTGTTGATTAATTTCTTGCGCTAATTCTTTCGCAGCCATAAAAGTAGCTAATGCTTCTGTCTTAGATAATCCTAACGGTAGAATAGTCATCAAACCTTGAATATCGAGATGATGGCACAATTCTAGTTGGGGCAAGTCTGCCAACAAATCTGGTACTTCCCATCCATATTTATTCGGGTCTTCGAGAAGTTTAACTTGAAGACAAACTTGGGGTTGACAAGCTAATTCCTCAGCCAGCTTATTGAGGCGTTGAGCTAACTTGAGGCTATCTACAGAATGAATCCAATTAAAATGTTCGAGTACTTTCTTGGCTTTATTTGTTTGTATATGACCGATAAAATGCCAAGATACATCTGTTAACTCTTGAAGTTCCTTTTGTTTGCACAAAGCTTCCTGAAGACGATTTTCTCCAAAATCTCTTATACCGGCTTCGTAAGCTTCTCGCATTGCTGTTGGCGATACCGTTTTGGTTACGGCAATTAAGCGAATATAGTCGGGGATACTCGCTCTAATTTGATTTATGTTTTGGGCAATTATGCCTGACATTCTAGATAAATAAAACCGCTCTTAAATTCATTGAAAAGTTCGCTTGTAAATACTCTCAAGTTGTTGATACTCGAAATGTGCTTGACTAAGGCGTAATTGTCGTAAACGAGTTTCTACAAGTAAACGAGCATCGGAACGACTGATGGTTTCAAAATTCAAACCATTAGCGTTAGTAGTTACTAAAAAAAACAAACGTTGAGCATACAAAGTTGTAAATAGTTCCTGGTTATCTCTAACTAGGCAAACTCTAAACAAAAGTCCGAAGGTGGGGTGGTTTAGGTAGGTTTCGTCACTGTAATTGTTCACAGAATATTTAAGTAAATCTTTTCCAAAGCCCTAAGTGATTATTCTCTCCCAAATTATAATAGCTGCAAACCATTGAAAAAAATCAATCTCTTTCTTTTTCGATAAAAGTTTGTTTCTATTATTTGTATTACCATTTAAGTTTACCTAAAAATGCTACATATAGAGTAGGATGAGCTAAATTTTTCTCTAAAAACACTATATATATAGGAAAAGTTGAGCTATAGTATAAATCCATACGATCGACATTTTTGTTTGAGTCCCGCACGAATATGCAGCCAACCCTATTCCTAGAAACAAATCCTCTCACTAAAACCAATAACGATATTCAGGTAATCAAGAGAAATGGCTCTTTTGCACCTCTAGATATTACTAGGATTCGCTCGGTTGTTGATTGGGCTTGTTTCGGCAAGAAAGTTAACTCCATTGCCCTAGAAGCCAGATTAACCACAAGATTGCGTCAGGGAGTAACGACTAGGGAAATTCAAGATAATTTAATTAACTGTGCCCTAGAATTATGTAGCCCTACAGAACCAGAATGGCGAGATGTAGCAGGAAGACTGCATATCTGGAGTTTGTGGAAAGACACGATTGTTAGTCGTGGTTATGGTTATGGAGACTATAGCAAAACAGTCGAGCGAAAACTCGATATCGGCTTGTATGATTCGAGTATAAAAATTTATTCTACAGCAGAATTAACAGAAGCAGGTTCTTGGATTAATCCAGATTGGGACAAGGATTATGATTATGCAGGGGCAGTGTTATTAACTAAGCGATATCTTTTGAAAGATGAGTTGCCTCAAGAAGCTTATCTTACCTGTGCCTTGTTGTTAGCTTCGGTAGAACCACCTTCTACTCGACTGGCAACAGCCCGAAAATTTTATCAAGCGATCGCGCAACGAAAAATATCTTTAGCTACTCCCATATTAGCTAATCTCAGAGTTCCTCATGGTTCGTTATCTTCCTGCTTTATTACCGCGATGGACGATAACTTAGAGAGTATTTTTGAGACAATTACCGATACAGCGAGAATTTCTAAAAATGGTGGTGGTGTCGGCGTAAATGTTAGCCTTATTCGTGCCACGGGAAGCTGGGTAATGGGCAAGGAAAATGCCAGTGGGGGAATTGTTCCCTGGATTAAATTACTCAATGATACCGCGATCGCAGTTAATCAGGGAGGACGTAGGGCTGGTGCGGTGACAGTGGGCGTGGATGTATGGCATCTCGATGTACCAGAATTTCTGGAGATGCAGACAGAAAACGGCGATCGACGACGCAAAGCCTATGATGTTTTTCCTCAATTAGTTATTGTCGATGAATTTATGCGTCGGGTAGTAGCCAAGGAAGAATGGATATTAGTCGATCCCTATGAAGTAAGAATCAAATTAGGTATTGAACTGGCAGAACTTTGGGGTGAAAAGTTTGAATTCGCTTATCGCGAAATCGAAGCGGAAATCGGCAATAAAATTACTCTTTATAAAAAAGTAAACGCCCGCGAGTTATTTAAAGAGATAATGCGGAGTCAGGTAGAGACAGGAATGCCCTATCTGGCTTTTAAAGATACTATTAATCGCGCTAATCCCAACAAGCATGAGGGTTATATCCCTGGAGTAAACTTATGTGTCGCACCAGAAACTCTAGTCTTAACTGATAGAGGGCATTTTCCTATTATCGAACTAGCAGGAGAAAAGGTTAACGTTTGGAATGGCAGTGAGTGGTCAAATGTACTAATACGTCAAACAGGAAAAAATCAAAAACTGCTAAAAATTAACTTTTCTAATGGTGAAAGTTTAGAATGTACCTATTATCATCATTTTTGGCTACAAGATAATTATCGCAGCCAGCCTCGGAAAGTAGAAGCTAGAGAATTAAAACCTGGAGATAAATTAATCAAATATCAGCTACCAGTAATAGAGTCAGAAGACGATCTTGAATTTCCCTATGCTTATACTTCTGGTTTCTTTAGTGGAGATGGTAGCTATAGCAATAACGATAGTCACTATCCTGAAATCGATTTATACGGAGAAAAAAGGCTTTTACTGCCTCATCTTGAAATTAGAAACAAATTATGGGGAAATGGCACTACTTTATATCAGAAGCAAGAAAAAGCTATTTATGAGGATGTTAAGCAAGCAAGAATTGTTTGTAAGTTACCTTTAGACATTAAACCCAAATTCACCGTACCTCTAAACGGATATACAGTAAGTTCTCGTTTAGAGTGGCTAGCAGGGTTATTAGATGCGGATGGTTCGGTTTATCGAAATGGAGATAATGAATCTTTAAGCATTGCTTCAAACAACAAAGAGTTTCTCCTCAAAATTAGATTGATGCTACAGACTTTAGGAGTTGACTCTAAGGTAGCTTTAATGTCTCCCAAAGGATACAGAAATTTACCTGATGGTAAAGGTAATATGAGAGACTATTATTGTCAGAATACTTATCGTTTGACGATTAACTCTAATGGTTTATATCAATTATCTGAATTAGGATTAAAAACTAATCGGTTGCAATGGCAAGCTCATTTACCTCAAAGAAAAGCCAGTCAGTTTATCAAAATTGAAAGTATAGAAATTACCTTTAGGGTAGATGATACTTATTGCTTTACTGAACCTAAAAGACACTTAGGAATGTTCAACGGTATTCTTACTGGACAATGCTGTGAGAGCTTCTCGAATGTCAAACCTGGAATAGAAGCCCATTCTTGTAATTTGGTTTCTATTAACTTGGCTAATGTTGAAGAAACAGAATTACCCAATATCTGTCAGTTAGCAGTAAGGATATTAGATAATACGATCGATCTAACTAGTCCTCCTTTTGCAGCTAGTAAAGCTCATAATGATAAATATCGCACCATTGGCGTAGGTTGCATGGGTTTGGCAGACTGGTTGGCTAAACGCCGTCTAACTTACGATAATTTATCAGAAATTAGTTACTTATTTGAAGAAGTTGGTTACTGGTGTACTCATGCTTCAATGGAATTAGCCCGCACTAGGGGGGCTTATGCTGCCTTTGAAGGTAGTGAATGGAGTAAAGGTAAGTTAATCGGTGCAAAACCTGTAGAATGGTTTTTAACTAACGCTAGAGACAAACAACGTTGGCAAACTCTAGCCGAAGACATTAAAGAGTACGGAATTCGTAATTCTCATATTACCGCGATCGCGCCCAATACTTCTTCGTCTTTAGTTCAAGGCTGTACTGCTAGCATTTTACCCGTGTATAGTAAGTTCTTCTACGATAAATGGGCTAAAGGAACTGTACCTATTGCCCCACCTTTTATCCAAGATTACTTTTGGTACTATCACGAAAATAAAACTCTAGATCAGAAAAAAGTAGTTAAGGCAGTAACTACTATGCAGCAATGGATTGATACGGGTATTTCGATGGAATTGCTGTTTAATCTCAATCAGGGTGTTTATTTCCCCGAACAACCAGAACGTTGTCTTAAAGCTAAAGATATCTTTGAAACTTTAATAATGGCATGGGAGGAAGGCTGTAAAGCGATTTATTATATTCGTACAGTGCAGAAAGACGATTTTAAAGAGTCTAGGAATGGCTGTGTTGCTTGCGCTAATTAATTTCCGTGGTAACTATTAACTTGTCTCTGGAAAATTGTCATGTAAAGTGCGATCGCTAACTTGAAAAAAAGTTTGGCATCGACGATTACTGCAACTGTTCTCTTTTTCCGTTCATTTTTTACTAACATTTGCGTTCCAAATCGAAAAATTCTTGCTTCAACCAAGGCTGTCGGCAGCTACTTGTCCACAAGCGTGACTTCGGTGGTGACTCCACCTACTCAAATTAATTGCTGCATTCCAATCTCTATCGAGAAAAGAACCACAGCCAATACAAAGAAACCATCTATCTGATAGCTTCAAATCTGGGTTGTGCCAGCCACAGTTAGAACAAGTTTTACTCGATGGAAAAAATCTGTCAGCGACAATTAGCTGGCTTCCATAAAGCTTGCACTTGTACTCTAGCTGTCTTCTGAATTCGTGAAAACCCATGTCAGCAATAGCTTTGGCTAGCTTTCGGTTTTTCAACATTCCCGACACATTCAAGTCTTCTATTACTATCTGGCTGTGGTTCTTAGCCAGATAGCTAGTGAGTTTGTGTAATGTGTCTTGGCGAATGTTGGCTATTCTCCGATGTAGTCTGGCTATTTTAATTTGGGCTTTTTTCCAATTGGCTGAACCAATTACTTTATTGCGATTACGCCATTGTAGTTTAGCTAACTTCTTCTCGTATTTTTTGTAGCTTTTTGCTCCTTCAAAGGCAATTCCTGTACTTAGGTAGGCTAAGGTTTTGACCCCTAAATCTACCCCTACTTTGTCTACTGCCTTGGGTGTATCCTTTGGTTCAGTTTCCACCTTGAAACTGACATACCAACTATCGGCTTGACGAGAAATGGTGATATTTTTAGGCTTATAGCCAAAAGGCAATCTCTCAAAGGTACGCAGTACGCCAATCTTGGGAACTTGAATCTTGTAGTGATCTACTACTTTAATTGTGCCATCAAGAGTAAAGCTGTCATTGTGTCCTTTTTTCTTAAAGCGAGGTGGCTTTTTCTTTTTCTTGAAACAATCATCCCAAGCTGTCCTTAAATTAACTGTTAATCAACCTCTTTTGATTTTTAATTTACTCAAAGGAGTAATCAATCGTAGTAAAAAAGCGACCGCTAGTAAACTAACAAAAGGTAAATAGATAAAAAGAGATTTTTCTAAACCGTGACTGAAAGTGTAGATAAAGGCTAGCCACAAATAATACATTCCCACCGTATGTAAAATTTTCCAATTCTGATTTCCTAGTAAAGCTGCGGTAGAGGGAAAAGAAGTAGCAGTCATGGCAATAATAAAGAAATAGCCTAGATTACCACCATGATTATTATTTAAACTGGAATCGGCAGTAAGTATTGCTAAACCGATAATAGCGATGGCGTGAAAGCCATGAGAAACCGCCATCGCCACACCTAAATAACGTCTGTTTACCCGCAACCATTTAGTGATATTATTTGACCAAAAATAACGTAGAGGACTAGCAACAAAAGCACAGACAAATAAAAGACAGGAAGTACGTGCAGTTGTTCTGATTGCTATTCTCATACTCTGTTCGTTAATTCCATGAACTATCAAAATACAGAGAAAAATAATAGCGATAGTTAATGTAGTCCAACCAACAATGTTCCATCCTTGCAATGGATACTTACTTGTTTTCATATTTAAAATACAAATAATTGATTACTTAAATTGAGATAGCCTTTTGTGTTAACTTGCGCTGTCTCATTAACAAAAATAAAGGAAGTCCAAAAGAGAGACCAACTGTGAGATTAGCCAGAATATAAACCCAGAGATTATTCATTTCTAGACGCGAACCTTCTACAAAAACCAATATCCAAAAGACAAAGGATGAGACAATTACATCTAGGGCAAAACAACTAGCAATTCGATTAGCAAAAAGTTGTTCGAGAAATAGGATCGGATCGAAACCACGATCGAGCGCAAAAGGAATTAATTGAGAGTAGGGTAAAACTAATCCCAAGACACAACTGAGAGTATATATAGTTTTGAGCATAATTCCCAACTCCGAATGTCAAACTCTCATTAGTTTAGATATTTCCCAATACTCTTGTCTTATCTAATCTTCCGAAAAATGTTCTGTTGTTCCGAACAATTAAAACGAATCCCGATAAGCTTTGGGTGTAACCTTCAGATATTGCCGAAAAACTCTGGTAAAATGGCTTTGATTTTGAAAGCCAACTTCTTGACTAATGTCAATAATCGGTAAATTTGTTTGACGCAACAATTGTTTAGCTTTCTCTAGACGGCATCTAGTTAAATATTGATGAGGCGCAAATCCCGTAGATTGTTTAAATAAACTGGCAAAATAATGAGGGCTTAAATTTGCAATAGCTGCTAATTTAGTTAAAGTCAAGTTTCGCTCTAAATGTTCGTGAATATATTCTCTAACTGCTTTTAGTTTATAGGAAGGTAATCCACCATAATATTCCTTAATCTGAGATTGCCGAGTGCAATAACGTCTTAATAAGTGCATAGAAAGTGCCGTTGCCATCGAATTTGCATAGGCTTGACTATCGATCCCACCTATTTCTAGTTCAGTTTTTAACGCTAATCCCATTTGTTCGATTAAAGGATCGCGTAATTTAAACTGTGGTGATAATTCAACTTTTTGTGACTTTACCGCTTCATAACAACTGTTATTTAAAGTCTCTGGTGCGAGAAAAAGCTCGATTAAAGGAACAACGCGATCGATCTGCACTTTCGGAAAAACTTCCCCCGCAGGAAAAATAACAATATCCCCAGTAGTGTAATGTTCGTGTTGCCAACAATTGCCCTTAATTTCAAAACTGGCTCGAAAATCTCCCAAACAAATCATAATTGCGTGCTGTTCTAGTATAGCTGCGGGCATTTCCCCCGCAGGTTCTAATTCATAGATCAGATTAAGATTATTCCATCCTGCGCGATCGCCAGAGAGAAGATGGATATGTTCGATATATTCTCCCTTCAGATCGACAGTTTCAGGCTGATTTTCTGACATCGCAATAATTCAAATTCTTACCTACCTCTGCTCTTTTTTTCTCTTGCTACCTTAATCTATTCCCTTTCTCTTCTTTGGTTTTTAATCCTTTCGATCTCTCGTTGTAATTCTTCTACTTGTCTTTGCAAGTTATCTACTTCTGCCTGAGTATCTTCTGCCTCTACATCAACAGAGCCTCTTTGACCTACTCGCTGATAATTTCCTTGTTTAATTTGTTGATATTCTGAGGAGTTCGCCCATTCTTCTAGATAACTTACACGTTCTACAGCAAAAGGATGAGTTAAAAAGCTACCATTCCCACCGTTGTAAATGAGGAACTTATAAATTTGATTTAAACTGTCTCTGTCTAATTCTTGGTAATTTTTGGCTTGTTGTCGAAATTCTGCCAGACTAGATTCGTGGGCATATTTTTTACTACCTCCAGCTAATTTCATCATAGTTTGCATTACCGTCTCTAGGTCATCTAACACTAGCATACCTGCGCGATCGGCTGATAGCTCTGCTTTGCGTCGCCATTCGTAAAAAGCAAAAATCAAGCCACTACTAATTAAATTACCTAAACCAAGAGTTAATTCCCCCAAAATAGAAGCAGCACCCATTGCCCAAATTGCCATCTGAATTAAGATAGTGTGGTCGCATTTAATATGTCCTAATTCATGAGCCAGGATAGTACGAATTTCAGCCTCTTCCATTAATTCTAGTACTTCGGTGTTGACTACGATATAGGGTCGATCGCGCCCTAAAGCATGACTATTAGCTAAAGGATTTTGGGATACATATAAAGCAGGTTCGGGATACACATCTAAATCCCGCACGCATTCGCGGAAAATCCCATAAAGAGTAGAATATTGCCTGACACCAGCTTGAATACAATTACCAAGCCAATAAATATTTTGAGGACGTTCGTAAAAGTATTCTATAAACCTATTGGCTAGCAGATCGAAACCAGGAAGACTCCGTAATGCTTGTTCTGCTTGACGGTCTAAAGGATGTCTAAAAGCTTCACTGGATATTCCGGAATAAGTAGGCATAAAAAAATTTAGTCCCCAATTATTTAAATTTATAACTTTTTTCGTATTATTACTGAGCCAATTCAATTTAAAATTAACTCACAATCAACTTAGAAGATTCTGAAATAATGGCAATTCTGGCTTCGATTTATATTTTTAATTAAGTTAACTAGATAACTTTACTGTTTTTTTACTTAAGTATAATATTCTACCAAATCCCCAAAATTGCCTTATTGTGTGACACTAAGTAACCAGTTTAAAACTCTGCCATCTATGGCAGGAAACATAGAGCAAGAATTTTGCAGGAGTTATGTGTTGAGATGACTGCGTCTACGAAAGTTACCGGAGTTCTCTCTTCTGGTAGTTATTTACTAGATGGCGTATATCAAGTAAACAGAGTGTTGGGACAAGGAGGTTTTGGTATAACCTATCAAGGAGTTGATACCAGACTCAATCGCCCCGTCGCTCTTAAAGAGTTTTTTCCTGAAGGTTGTTGGCGAGAGGGAACAACCGTTATTTCTTCAGGAAGATGGACTTTAAAAACTTATAGTGATGCTAAACAAAAATTTTTACAGGAGGGTCAAACTTTAGGACGATTCAATCATCCAGGGATTGTGAGGGTGTTCTACTATTTCGAGGAAAATAACACTGCCTATATGGTAATGGAATATCTGCAAGGTCGAACTCTCGCCGATCTACTCCGACAAAGAGGCGGTAAACTCAGAGAGTCTGAAGCCCTACACTATATCCAGAAAATATGTCAGGGATTAGAAGTATTACATAAGTCTCAGTTTTTACATCAAGATATTAAACCCGATAATGTAATGCTGACTAAAGACGATCGAGTAGTACTAATAGACTTTGGGGCAGCAAGAGACTTTAATCCCAGAAGTTCTCAGCCATTTATCCCCACGTTTACCCCTGGATATGCTCCCTTAGAACAATACGGTCAGGCACTAAAATTTGGGACTTTTACCGATATTTATGCTTTAGGGGCAACTCTGTATCATCTTCTCACAGGAGTAGTACCCCCGTCTGCTGTAGAAAGGGCAGCAGGAATAGAATTAAAGCCCGTGTGCCAGCTAAATTCACAAGTCAGTCCTTATGTTTCTTTGGCTGTTAGTCGAGCCTTGGCAATGGAAGTTCAAGAGCGGACGAAATCGGTCAGAGAATTTTTGGACTTACTACAATTGGAAAATAGCAACTCAGTTAATTCGAGCGATCGAACTCATTTTTATGAATCCTCCCAAGACCCCTGGAGTGCTTTTGAGTCGTCTCGGTCTTCTGCTGCTACCTACGAAAGTCAAAATAGATCGAATTCCTGGTTTTAGCCTGGATAATTACAGAGAGCGTTTTTATCTCTAATTGGGAAGCAAACCGATGATGTTGAATGATATCAAAATAGCCATGCTAGGGACTACCGGAGCAGGAAAAACTAGCTATTTATTGGCTATGTACGCAGTGATGCAAACGGGGGTCAAGGGTTTTACCCTGTCTGCGAAAGACATGGATATGGATTTAGATTTAATTGAAAAATGGGAACAATTAATTGATGTCGAAGCAGAAGATCGATGGCCCCTACCCAATGCAGCAGCAATAGAACACTATAGCTTTAATTTTAGCTATGGTTTTCGACCAATTATGAGTTTTGACTGGTTAGACTATCGGGGATTAGCTTTAAGCGACCGCTCTAGCGAACAGGATGTACAAGCACTGTGTAACTATTTAGCTGATTCTAGTTGTCTGTTTCTGTGTGTATCGGGAGAACATCTACAAGATAAAATAACACCAGCGATCGTCCGCCAGATTAAAAGCGATCGCATGAACCAGTTTATTCAACAAATCATTAGTAATTATCGCAAACCGACCCCAGAAAGACCTTTTCCCGTGGTAATCTTGATTACTAAATACGATCTCTGTCATCATCGCGAAAAACAAGCGGTTATTGAAGATATTAAACGAATATTTCAGGCTTTGTTTACCCCTAATTCTGGCTGGCTGGTCATGATTTGCCCGGTCAGTTTGGGGAAAGAACTATGTCAAGATATCGATCGCGGTACTATTGTTCCCGTCAATGTACACTTGCCTATTGTGTTTGCTATTTACTCTCAACTACGCTCTTACGGCATTAAACTTAAAGCTGCCCGTCTTCGCCTTGACGAAGAAATAGATACATTAAAGCAGTCAGGAGTGTTAACTAAAGTTTTTAAAAATGGTTTATTGCAAGAGAATGCGAAAAAACTAGAGGACTTAGAAGAGAAAATTGCAATTATGGAAGACAATATGGCGTTACTTGCTGAAGAATTACAACAAGTTTCTTTATTTCTCAGCGGTACTGAGGTAAAAGCTGATGTATGAATCTAAATGGGCAGGAATAGTTTACGGGCGCAGCTATCATCTTGATTTTCGGCTCATCGCTATCCCTGAAGATTTTACTAGCAATGAAACTAATTGGGCTTTAGAATATATTATTCCCACTACTCGTGCAGCCAGCAAACTATCTCTCCATCCTCGTTGGTCTTTATTTAAAAATGAATATTATTGCACTTTTGGTGTTACGTGTATGGTGCGAGATTTAATCGATCGCGAGCGGGAAAATGGAGAAAAGAATTTAACTAAAGATGCTCAGGGCAGACCTTTATATATCTTTGTTGGTTATGTAACTAAAATAAATACTCGAAAATATGCTATTAATTTCCCTGCGTATAAAGATACTAATTTAGAAATTTTTCAACCCCTCTATCAATATGTCAAAAACCAATGGTTAGTTAAAGATTCTGGTGTTAATCGCAAAAAAACAATTCTAACTAATTATCAAAAATTATCTTTTACCAAAATAAAACCTCGGAAAGATTCCGATCCTCATTTAGCAGAACAATTAAATTGTCAGGATAAACATCCTAGTAAAATTTCTCTCTGGCAAAATTTTGCTCAATGGGAAAGTAAATTATGGGCAACGGCTGCAATTTGTAAAAAACCTACTTCTCTCTGTTTGGGTTCGGCAAGCCCACAACATTTGCTTAAGAGTCCTTTTCTGAATGGAACAGTTGCTAATATTGCTAAATTTACTATTCAAGATAGACTGACTGACCATCTATTAGAATCCGAACAAGAGCGAGCCAAAAAATTAACAATCAAAAAGAACTTTTTATTCCCTTCTTCACTAGAAGCCCAAGTCAAAAAAGATCTTCAATCTACATTTCAGCAAGCAGGGCAAGCCGTTAACTTTGGTCAAGAATTAGTTCAAAATATAATGGGCAAACACGACGAAGTCGATCTAGAGGAAGTAAAATTAAAATCAGTAATAAAAGAGCAAGAAGAAACTTTTGGTTTTAAAACAAAGACATCTATACAACAGTCTCAGCCAGAGAATAAGGATTGGTTTTAAGTTAATAGGGCAAGGGAGCAGAGGTGCAGGGGAGCAGGGGAGCAGGGGAGCAGGGGAGCAAAGGAGAAAAGAACAAGTAAACTTATAACTGGTCACTGTTAAAATTAATAGATGGAAGTTAGAGAACTCAAGTTTCTCCTTAAATTGGCTGGCTTATCAGAGTACAAGGGTAAAATTAGCGAGCTAAAGCCCACAAGTAGCACTAAAATAGCGGATACAGAAAAAATTTGCCGTCGGTTAGGCGATCGCGCTTTAGTAGATTACCAAGAACGAGTTACTAAGTTCAAGCTTTCTTCTGTAGGCAAAGCTTTACTCAAACTAAATGTAGAACAATTACCTCTAACAACAGCAGAATTAACAATTCTACAAGCTTGCAGTCAAGATATAATTACTCCACAACAAACTAAAGTTACTCCTGCGAAAATAAGAAATAAAATTATTAATAGTTTAATTGAAAGAGGTTTAATTACTGCCGTAACTACTCAAATAAGGCAAGTTTGGTTAACAGATAAAGGTAAAAAACATTTGCTAACAGAATATACGCCTCAAGGTACTAATCCTGTTTTAAGTCTAGATTTACTTCATAATTATTTATGTTTATTCCGCCAAAATAATTGCTTGGCTACGACAAATGAATTAATATCGGTCTATAATCCGAGTAAGCTTGTCAAACAAGAAGTCTATACTCAAAAAAAAGATTTTTCGCTCAACTATGGCAAAAATAAACTTGCTTCTGATGAACGAGTTTTACAGACTATCTATGATTTAGATCGACAGTTAAACACCAATAATTATTTACCAATTTTTTATCTGCGAGAGAAATTACAACCTTTCCTCTCTAGAGAAGAATTGGATTTAGCTTTGTATCGTCTTCAAAGAAAAAATAAGCTGGAACTAAGCTCGATCGTCGAATCATCTAAATATACTCGCGAACAACTTCAAGCAGGTATTCCCCAAAATGTAGGCGGTTGTTTGTTTTTTTTAATAGTTAGTTAATTAAGCTCTTAGCTTTTAGGCGTTAACTTGGGTTAATTGATAGCGTGCCTTCAGTTGACTCTTCATTAAACATGGGGATTAAATCCAAAAACTAATAGTTTTTAGAGATAACTGCTACAATGCAGCATAATTGTTCCTAAGCTAATAGCTTTTAGCTATTAGCTTAGAGCTATTGAACGAAAGATAGAGGTATTACAGTGGCAACTTTAGCGGACATAATTCAACGGGAGGTAAATCCTTTCGATCCGGTAACGTTGAAAACGGGAAATTTTTGGACAGACGATAAACAAAAGGATATTCCTACTGTTACCTCGATCCATCAAGAAGCTATTCAAGAAATAAAGAATCTCCTGCATACTGTTGCACGAGACCATTACACTCGTACTATTTTGTTGATGGGTGATTCTGGCTGTGGTAAAAGTTATTTACTTAGCCGTCTCAAGCAAAATTTTAATAATCTAGCCTTTTTTGCCTACATCGATCCTTGCCCTAGTAGTGATTGTATTTGGCAACATACTCTCCGTTATACCGTGGATAGTTTGATGCACGCACCAGCAGGAGAAAAAGAGTCTCAACTGCTACTGTGGTTAAAAAATTTAGCTACTTTTCGCGATCGCAGTTTGATGAAGCAACTTTTGGGAGCTAAAGGTTTATTTATTCTGAATTTTCGTAGTACCTATCCTACAGGAATTTTTCGACCAAAAGACTTTTTTACCGTTTTATATCAGCTTACCAAGCCAGAATTGTATTTCCTTGCCTGTGATTGGTTGCGAGGAGAAAATCTCGATGATAAGGATTTGCATAAATTAGGAGTAAATACGGTTATCGATACTGAGGAATCTGCTAGAGGAATATTGGGTAATTTTGGACGTATTGCCGAATATAATAGACCTATCGTTCTTTGTTTTGACCAAGTAGAAACCTATCGTCATTCTGATGGTTCTTTTGATATTAGTTCTGTTTTTAATATCAATACTACTCTCCACAATAGTAACTTTAAAAATTTCCTAGTTATTATTAGTATTATTCGCAGCCAATTTATAGAACAGAAAGATAATTTACATCAATCAGAACTTGCTCGCCTCGACAAGTTAGTTACTCTTAACCAAATTAGTTTAAATGAGGTAGAATCTCTTTGGTCGAGTCGCTTGGCTCATTTACACTCTCGGGCAGAACCAAAGCCAAAATCAAAGCTCGAACCTTTAAATCGAGAGCAATTACAACAGCATTATCCAGGGGGGAAAGCAAATATTAGAGATTCTTTAGCTTTGGCTAGTAAACTATTTTTAGCTTATAAAACTGGTCGAGAATATCTAGACAAAATTGAAGAAGATTTACCCGCTTCTTTCGATCTACTTTGGCGACAAGAATTGCAAAAAACTCAAGATAATCTTACCCGCATCCGTCAATTTTCTTCCCAAGAATTGATTGATATGCTGCAAAAAGTAGCTATTGCTTTACAAGTAGATAGAGTAAAAAATAAATTTCTATCGGGTAAATATGGTAGCTATTCTTTTAGCTATAAATCTCCAGAAAAAAATCAATTATTTGGGGTTTTGTGGTGCGAGGAACCCAACTTAAAAAGCTTTGTGTTTGCCATGAAAGCTTGCGAGAAAGCTAAAAAACAGCATCGTGATTGTACTTTTATTTTACTAAGAGCGGAAACTGTTGGTAATGCCAAAAATAAGGGATATCAACTATATAAAAAAATATTTCGTCGTTCTCCCCATCGTCACCTTCAACCAAGTTTGGATGATGTGAGTTATCTTAAAACGTATCAAAAACTAGCTAATGAGGCGATCGCGGGAGATTTAGTTTTAGGCTCTCAAACTATTACCTTGTTGCAGCTACAATCTTTGGTCTGTCACAGTCAAGTTTTAGCTGAATGTAATTTACTCAAGAAATTAGCCATCCTACCAAGTAAAAATGGTATGGCAACAAAAGAGCAATTGCAACCAAAAGTAAACGAACTGTTACTAAATTTAGCTAAAGTCCATAAAATTATTGGCAAACAAAAGCTAATCGAGCAAGCAAGTCATCAATTAGTGGACGTTGAACCAAAGGAAATAGAACAATACCTGGCTAAACTCCAGGCAGAAAACGAAATCGCGATCGTCAATCCTGATGCACTTTTAGAAGAACAAATTATTATGTTTGATGATGGGAACTCTCAATAAATCTATGGCATCATATTATTTATCTTAGTTCTAAAACTCCTGTAACTCTCGGACTTCTGAATTCTTTTTCCGCCTGATAATCTATTAATAGAAAAATTGTGTTGGTTGTAAATTATGAGTTTAGCTGTAATTAAATTTTCTTCAGAAGATTGTGGTATTTGCCATAAAATGTCTTTTTATGACCAAAAAGTAGCTAAAGAACTGGATTTGGATTTTATTGATGTAAAAATGCAGGATACAGCTACTTATCGTAAATATCGTCAGATTCTTTTGGCTCAATATCCTAATAAGGAAAAGATGGGTTGGCCTACTTATCTTGTCTGTGACTCTCCTGAAGGAGATTTTAAAATTGTAGGGGAAGTTAAAGGGGGTCATCCTAAAGGAGAATTTCGTCAGAAGTTAAAAGCTGTATTAGAAGGTGTTTCTACTAGCTGAAGAATGTCCTATGGATTAAGTAAGGTAGAGTCCGCAGATACACACAGATAAACGCAGATGTTTGAGGATAGTTATCGGTTTAGAAGGAGCTTGGGAACTATTCTTTAATCTCGATTAATTTGTTTTGGGCGGATAAACCTGTTTTAATAGTTATTTGTTTCTTAGGTACTTTCCATTTTTTGGCGAGTAGGGCAATCAATTCTTGATTGGCTTTACCGTCTATTGGTGGAGATTTTAATCTGACTATCCAAGTGCCGTCTTTAGATTGCTCAATTTTCTGTTGTTGGGAATTGGGTTTTACTTTTACCTGAATTTTCATTTTTGTTTGTTTTGATTTGTGGTGATAACAATTAAATTATTGTTAAAGATAGAACAATTCTAGGTAAGCTTGTTAGTCTTCTATCCTATTTCTCTCAAAAATTGTAAGTAAGTTTTGAATCTCTATTTTTGTATTTAAGATAGACAAATTACTGTATCTCTTTCATTACCGATCGTTTGCATTAGATTAAGAAGAAAAAGATATTAATTTAACTAAATGTGCAATGACCTAACTGAAATAGCTGGTTATTGGTAAAATACGACCATGAAACAACCATCTGATTATGGTAAAGACAAAGAGTCCGAACAGAAGAAAAAAGGCAAAACGCACTTGTCTAAAGAGAAAAAACGTCCGCGCAAAAAAATACTAGCTATATCAATAGTACTACTAGCTGGTATTAGTGGCGGTTTAGCTTATGGATGGTTGTCAATTCAACGTAAATTAATTCCTTTAGTAGAAACAGAACTTACCGATTATCTCCATCGCCCCATAGAAATTGGAGACTTAACTAGTATATCTCCTTTAGGAGCGCGTTTTGGCAAAACTACTCTTCCTGCAACTAAAACTAATCCCGATCGTTTAACTGCCGAAGCTGTCAAAGTAAGTTTTTCGCCCTGGCAATTCTTGCTGAAGCGTCACTTGGTGTTGCATCTTACTGTTATTAAACCCGATGTATACATCGAACAGGATGAACAGGGAATTTGGACTCCTACGGATTTTGGTACGGGAGAAGAAACAGACAGTTGGCTAGAAATTGAAGTAAAAACGATTAAATTTCAAGATGCTGATGTTGCTATAGTTGCTCGTTCCGAAACAGGAGAACTTAATCCGCCAGTTGCTCTTCAACTCGATCGCGCCAAGATTACTCTTTTACCCAAACAGGATCTTACCAAATTTGATGTTGCTGGCAAAGTCGAACGGGGAGGAAAATTAACAGTCAAGGGGAAGGTTGTTAATGATACGGGAGATATAGATTTAAATTTAGTTGGTAAACGATTGGCTGCCAAATCGATAGCCAATCTCATTATCTTACCTCTAGAACTACAAGCAGGGAAAATAGACGGCAAACTAGCTATAAAACTACCCAAAAATGAAAATCCTCAACTTCAAGGTACTGCTAGTTTAAGGAATGTAACCTTTCAGCTACCCGAACTGGCTAACCCTTTTACTAATAGTAACGGTAAGTTACGCTTCGATGGTTATAAAATTGAAATCGATCGCGTTCGCACTTTGTTGGGTGAAGTTCCTGGTGTAGCTAAAGGTTCATTAGATACAGAGAAAGAAGGCAATTATCAAATCGAAGCGATTACTAAGCCAGTTGAAATTAATAAAGTAATCGAAGCTTTAGAGTTAGAAAAACCCGATATAACTCTAAAAGGTAAAGTCAAAGGGGACATAAACATTACAGGTTCTCTTTTAACCGCCAAAATTAATTTTGCCGTGGTTACTACTACTCCCGCCCGCATCGATAAAGTAGATTTTAAGTCGGTTAACGCCAATTTAGATTTAATTGATAATTATTTGTGGGTACGACAGTTTCAAGGAACTCCTCAAGTAGGTGGAGAAATTACAGGTACGGGGAGAGTAGAGTTAGATGGTAAGCAAAACCTCTTCTTTGATGTACGGGCTAAAAATGTACCGGGAAATAAAATTTTCCGTAATTACAATGACGATCTCCCGATCGATATTGGTTTAGTTTCAGGTTCGGCTAAATTTTTGGCACGAGCGGGAAATCTCGATAGTCTCCAAGCGGTAGGCGGAGAAGCTAGGTTTCCTCTAGGGGGAGGAACCGTTATTATCGATAATTTTAATTATTTGCCTGGGGGTTGGCAATCTGAAGTTAAAACGGTAGATGTTAATTTTGCCAGTCTGCCTATTGGTAAAAATAGTGCGGAGAATATCGGTAAGGGCAAAGTAAATACTACTCTACAAGTTACTGGAGATAGAGGTTCTTTCGATCTAGAGGAAATTAAAGCAAAAGGTGTAGCCAGTCTTACCACTGTGGGCGGTAAAATTAACGTTCCCAATTTAACTTTAGAAGAAGGACAATGGGTTGCCGATGCTAGTACCCCAGAATTAAGACTCAGACGAGTATTTCCCGAACTTCCGCCAGAATTTAATGGTTTAGTGACGGGAAAATTTGAGTTGACTGGCAATGTGGAAGGAGAAACCCGTATAGATGGAGGAGGTAATCTTACTTTAGCCGAAGGGGAAATAGCAGTTACAGATTTACAAATAAGAGGGGATGCCTGGCAAGCCAAGACGCAAGCAAGAGATTTAAAATTAAAAGAATTAAATTCAGAAACTCCCGATCAATTTGCTGGTTTAGTAGATGGGACATTTCAATTGTTTGGCGATGTTAATAATATCGTACCTGAAGCGATTACTGCTAAGGGGGATGGGAGTTTAACTATTCCTGAAGGAGTATTTGCTGCTACAGATTTATCGATCGCTGACGGTAAATTTAAAGCAGTAGTAGTACCCCAAGGAGTAGATTTAAGTCTGTTTAGCGATCCCGCTGCCGAAGACGATCTCGTACTCAATGGCAAACTAGGAGGAAAACTAGATCTTACAGGTAAAATCGATAGTCTTTCTCCTCCCGATGTTGAGGCTATAGGCAATGTTACTTTTAGTCAGGGGATCGATCTTTTAGAACAACCTTTCTCGGCAGCAGTTAAATGGGATGGTAAACGCTTAGATGTTTTATCGGCTAAAGGAGATGGATTAGATGCAAAAGGCTACATTAATATAGACAAATCCTTTTTTAGTGATATTCCCGATAAATTAGCAGCAATTAACTATTTTTATTTTGATGTAGACCAAGCAAAATGGATCGATATCAATAAACTAAGGTTAACTTTACCTAGTTGGGCAACTAACTTAGATTATTCGGGTAGGGCGGATTTTCAGGGCAAAATTGCAGGGATCCCTTCATCGATGGATATAGAAGGAGGCTTAACTCTACGAGACTTTCAAATTGAAAATCTAACTTTTGCTCCTACCCTCGAAGGAACAGTGGTAGTTTCCCCCCAACAGGGAGTAAATTTACAACTAGACCGAGACGGAGACGAAATTAGTTTAGTTTTAGATCGAGATTTTTTACCCATCTCTTTTGTCTTTAAGCATGACGATATGTTCGTAACAGGTACGGGCAAAGGAGAAATACTCACCGTAGAAACCGCTAATATTCCCGTTGAGTTACTAAAAACTATTGCCATCAAAAGCGATGATTTTACGGTGCCAGAAAATATTGCCGTTCAAGAAATAGGAGGAGAATTATCGGGGGAATTTTTCATCAATCTCAATACTTTAGCCACTTCAGGCAGAAATATAATCGTAGAAAGACCAATTCTAGCCAGAATTAGAGGCGATCGCCTGACAGGAGATTTTCAGTACGCAGATAGTTATTTAGCCCTAGAAAATGTCAAATTTGAACAGAGAGAAAGTCTTTACGCATTTACTGGAAGATTGAACCAAAAACAAGACGATCTAGAGGTTCAAGGTGAAATAAATGTCGAGCAAGGAAAAATTCAGGATGTACTGGTTGCCCTAGAAATCTTTGAATTAGGAGATTTAGCCAATATAGGTGGCGCTCGTCAGTATGGAAAAGCCAAAGACTTGTATGAATCTCCTTTACCTTGCCCTTCAGAAAGTATCAGCCAAGGTAACTGCACTTTATTTGATTTAGGTTTACCCGAAGCTAGCATTTTCGCCCAAGTAAATCGACTAGCAGCGATTCAAGCTTGGTTAGAGTTATCCCAACAAAATCGGGAGCAAAAATTGCTCTTACCAGATTTAAAAGCCCTTCAGGGTAATTTTAACGGCAAAATTGTCTTTGATGGGTCAGTATCTCGAGGAATTGATACCGAATTCAATTTTAGAGGACAACAGTGGCAATGGGGTAGCTTTACTATTGAAACAGTAATCGCTCAAGGTAATTTAAACGAAGGAATTCTTACTTTATTACCCATTAGCGTACAGTCTCAGGATAGTCTGATTGCTTTTTCTGGTAGTTTTGGCGGTGAAACCATATTTGGACAATTCCGTTTAATCGACGTACCGATCGAACCTATAGAAGAATTAGTCAATCTTCCTCCAGAAATAACCTTTGGGGGTACTCTCAACGCTACTGCAACTATTGCCGGTACTCAAGCTAATCCTCAAGCTAGAGGCGAAATTACCGTTGCCGATGCTACAGTCAATCAAACTTCTATTCAGGAAACTCAAGGTAGCTTTAATTACAATAACGCTCGTCTCAAATTCTTTGCTAGTAGTAAAGTCGCTGCCGAAGCCGAACCGATAACTCTTTTGGGGAGTATTCCCTATCAATTGCCCTTTGCCGAAATCGAACCCGATAACGACCGCCTCAATCTTCAACTGAATGTCAAAAATGAAGGACTTGCCCTTCTCAATATTCTTTCTCGTCAAGAAGTGAACTGGATAGATGGAGAAGGAGAAGTTACTTTAGATATTAATGGTATTTTTGACCAAGAACAAAATCTTCCCCGTCAGTTAGTAGCTAAAGGAGTTGCTACCTTTAACAATGGCAAAATTGCTGCTAAGTTTTTACCCGATGCTTTTCTTACTGAAATCAATGGCAAAATCTTATTTGACTTCGATCGCATTCAGGTAGAGAATTTAACGGGTAACTTTGGTGGTGGTCAAATTATAGCCTTTGGTACTTTACCTTTAACCGATAACACACCTCAAACCTCACCTTTAACTTTCAATCTCGACGATCTAGCCATCGATCTTAAAGGACTTTACGATGGTGGATTACGAGGGAACATAACTATTTTAGGTTCAGCGATCGAACCAGATATTACTGGAGAATTAACTCTTTTTGATGGGCAAATTCTGATTGCCGATACCACAGCCCAAAACAATGGTTCTGAGAGTATTAATGATAATGGGATAGCAGCAGCCACTGAATACAAAGATCTAGAGTTGAATTTAGGCAAAAATATTCAAATTGTTCAACCACCAATCTCTAACTTTTACGCTCAAGGAACACTTAAAGTCAATGGCACATTTAACCAACCCATTCCTGAAGGCACTATTGACCTAGAAAAAGGTCAAGTTAATCTCTTTACTAGTCAGTTAAACCTTAAAAGGGATGAAAAAAATACTGCCCGCTTTTCTCGCAAGAATATTCTCGATCCCTATTTAGATGTGAGTTTAGTTGGTTCGGCAGTAGAAACCTCTGATAGCCGAATTCCTGAAGGTTCTTCGCCATCGGAGATCGACGATATTCCTGCTTCTAGCTTGGGTAATCTGCAAACAGTGCGTATCTTTGCCAGAGTGGAAGGACATGCCAGTAAACTAACTAATAAAATTAAATTAACCAGCAGCCCTCCTCGCAGTGAAACGGCTATTTTGGGTTTGCTGGGCGGTAATTTTGTTAGTACTTTAGGCAGGGGTGACAGTACTCTTGGCTTAGCCAACTTAGCTGGGGTAGCTTTTTTTAATAGTTTTAATAATGATATTAGCAATGCTTTTGGCTTGAGTGAATTTAGTCTATTTCCCACCCAAGTTATCGATGAGGAGAAAAATCGAGAGCGTCTTTCCGCACTAGCAGCAGAAGTAGGTATCGATTTAACCAATAATCTATCCTTCTCAACACTGAAAATTTTAAATCTTGATATTCCCGCTCAATTTGGGATTCGCTATCGTCTAAATGATAATTTTGTTTTGCGTGGTTCGAGTAATTTTGAAGATGAAAGTCGTTTCATCATCGAATACGAAATCAAGTTTTAGCATGCGAGTGGGAAGCCCCGCGCTCTACCTTTAGGTGAGCGTCGGGATGTAAACGAGCGCGACAACCTATCGGTTATATCAAGTCGTGTTGAACAACTATAATATAATTTTTGCTGCATCAAAGGTTGCCGTCGGGTTTTATTACGGGCAATTAACCCGACTTGATATTAATCCTTGACAAATTTGATACACAATCTTTACATAGCAAGAGTTTTTGGCATTGTATAATAGGCGAGAGCGTATCAGTAGGGGGCTACAACCCGAAGAGCGGACAAACAAAAATCCATCCTGTAGCAGCACCTTGAAAATCAAACATATAGGGTTGCAATCAAGAAATAGTCTCGGTTGGAGACTCGGTGATTGCGTAAAATGTTTGCCGTAATAAGGATACATTTTGAAACTCGTACCGCTGGACTGGCGGGAATGGAAACTGCCTGGGCAATCAGAGCGTCGGGGGTAGGGAATAGTTTTCTGTTTCTTATCTAGATGGTGGGTGAAAAACCAGAAATGGAAATAACCAGGAAAACCTACTCGCGAGGGTAGGGAAGCCCGCTCTCTATCCGAAGGATGAGAGTCGGGAGGAGGTCACAGAGTTATTTGAGTGACAGCAATATTCCCAGAAAAGCACACATCTACATCTGTATTGGGCGATCGACCGCGCCGTGAATACTCTCCGTAATAATAGTGTAAGTCTCGTTCGACTCGATAATTGACCGGTAGAGGGTCGATACTTGGCTGGCAAAAAACTATATCTGGTTCCTCAGCACCAGGTTCGAGATGAGGTAAATTAACGTTCCAAAAACTACCAGCAGGTAGAGGATGGTAGCGCAATTTATCTAAGACTCTAACCGTCCATCGAGTAGCTATGTCCCAATCAATTACTAAGGGTTTTTTAATCCAGTGAGAAATAGCAATTCCAGGAATACCGTGGATAGCTGCTTCCCTTACGGCTGCTACTGTCCCCGAGATATAGACATCTATGCCTAAATTTCCCCCTGCATTAATTCCTGACAGCACCCATTCCACATCTTTAGCTACATGAGTTAGGGCAATACGAGTACAATCGGCAGGAGTACCATCCACTGCATATTCTTGGGGCGATCGACACTGTAGTTGTAGGGGACGATGAGTAGTCACTCGATGTCCGCAACCAGAATGTTGTTCTTTAGGTGCAACTATAATACTCTCCCCATTAACAGCTTGCTTTAAGGCTCTAATGCCAGGAGCATCTATGCCATCATCATTAGTCAAAATTATAGTCATCAGGGCTTACGCTAAGTTAATGCTAAATATAGATTAAATTAATCAAGCAAGATATTAAGGCAAAAATTTCTTTAAATACATCTGTCTTTGTATAGATAAATTTCAAATTTATTCTAAAAATATTTTTTCTCTTTACTAAATTAAGCGCGATCTAATTTAGCTGAAAGATTTATTTTCTATCTTAAGTAGCCTAGGGAATGAACCTTTAGATAGATAACTTATTTTTTTTTAACTGAAATATTAGGAGTAGTGAAAAAAAAATATATTTTTTCTAGAAAACTGGCACAGAAATAAAAAACGAATTTTATCGTCAGTCGTAAATTTAGTAAATTCAAGGAATAAAATAATTATGGAAACAATACAATACAAACGTGCTGCTGGTCTATATTATAGTCGTGAAGAAGCAGAAGCAGCTGTTCGTGCTCTTCGGGATGCTGGCTTTGATATGGATAGAGTCTCGGTTATTGCCAAAGATACGGACAGAGTAGCAGGACACGAATCGACTGAAGAAATTGGTAACAAAGCGGATGAAGGTGCAGCAACAGGAGCTATAGCAGGCGGTGCCTTGGGTGGAATTACTGGCTTACTAGTTGGTTTGGGTGCATTAGCTATTCCCGGTATAGGCCCTATTTTATTAGCTGGTGCTGAAGCTACAGCGATCGCGACTACTTTAGCAGGAGCTGGTATTGGTGCAGCAGCAGGTAGTTTAGTAGGTGCATTAGTTGGCCTAGGTATTCCTGAAGAAAAAGCCAAAATCTACAGCGATCGCGTTGCTGGGGGTAGTTATCTTCTCATGGTCACCGGTACGGCAGCGGATATAGCGCGTGCAGAATCTATTATGCGTAATCATGGTGTAGAAGAATTTGACGTTTATAATGTACCAAATTCAACCGCTACTGCTCCTAGAGCAGAAGCTGCCGATACAGATAACATTAAACTCTACGAAGAACGTTTAGTCGTAGACAAAGACCGAGCTAAAACTGGTGAAGTATCGATCGGGAAGCGAGTTGAAACTCAAACTGCCAATGTATCCGTACCTGTTGAGAAAGAAAAAATTGTTGTCGAACGAGTAGATGCAACCGACGGAACTGTAGTCAACCCCGCTACAGTCGACTTCAACGAGGAAGAAGTAGCTCGCATAGATGTCTATGAAGAATCTGCCGATATCAGCAAACAAGCCTTTGTCCGCGAAGAGGTAAACGTCCGCAAAGAAGTTGAAACAGCTAAACAAAAAATACTCGATCGCTTTGGTAAAGTTCATATTTTGGTTAACTGTGCTGGTATTACTGGCGCGACTAAAGATTTTAAAGATGGTATTTTAGTTAATTCGGTTTCTCCAGCTTACATTGCTACTCCCATGACCGATGCCATGATGGAAAAACGAGCAGAAGAAAAAGGAATGAGTTTTGAAAAAGCGCTCGATACTTTCCTCGAAGAAAAACGCCCCCATCTAGAACTGAAAAGACGGGGTAAAGCTCAAGAAGTTGCAGCAGTAATTGCCTTTTTATGTTCCCAACATTCCAGCTTTGTTGTTGGTGCTAATTATCGAGTTGATGGTGGGTCTGTAGCTACAGTCGGTTAAAAGAAATTATTATTATCGGAGAAACGACATGAATAAATTTACAGTATTTTTATTAAGTAGCGGATTACTTTTTGGGTCAGTCGCTTGTGATGTATCTCGAACTAGTGGAGATGCACCTACCTCTCTCGATGGCGAAGTAGAAAATCCCGCACAAGTTGAAGAAACTTTAGAAGATGCTAGTAGTGAAATTCGTCTTTAATCGATCGATTGGGTTAAAAAAACTATGAATAAACTAAATCTATTTTTATTAGGGAGTATTTTGCTTTTTGGGTCAGTCGCTTGCGATGTAGCTCGAACTAGTGGAGATGCGCCCACCTCTCTCGAGGATGAAGTAGAAAACCCCGCACAAGTTGAAGAAACTTTAGAAGATGCTAGTAGCAACACGCGTCAGGCTCAACTAAATGCCGATATTCGCGCTAGAGAAGAGCGTAATGATTGGTTTGGGGAACAAGAAGTTAGAGATGACTCAGACCTCGAAAGTGAAGTTAGAGCTAAATTAGAAGCCAATATTCCCCGTGCCAAACTTACTGTTGATGCAGAAGATGGTAACGTAGCTATTGTGGGAACTGTACCAGACCGCCGAGAATACGAGACAATAGAACCTCTAACCAAAGAAATTTTGGGAGTCAAAGCAGTAAAAATTGACATGAATGAATATCATGGCATAGCTATTGGCATTTATAAAGAAGACAAAAATGCCGACAATTGGGAACACAAAGATGAAATAACGACCAGCCAAAAAGTCTCTAACTTAACACCAGCAGACTACAGCGAAAATTCAGAGCTAATGCGATCGCTTTTGCTTGCGGTAGAAAGTATTTGCAAACAGATCGCTTTACGTAAATTAGCTATCGGAGAGGGAAATTTTTTCTGACTAATTTTACGATAACTTTGGGTTAATAATTTATCTAAACTGCTGTATATTATGACTCAAGTTTTAGCTTCGATCGTTTTCCTAAGTGTTCTAGTAGGGCAAATAAATTCAGCACCAAATATTCAAGCTCTGGTCGAGAAACAGGCTTTGGCTTGGGAACTGGGAGATGTGTCTAGTATAGTCGAGGATTTTGCCCCTAATGCACTTTTTATTGCTGGTGGTTATATTTTTCGGGGTAGAGAAGCCATTCAAAAATCTGCAAAAGCTTATTTTCGCCAATTTAAGGACACTAAAGTAAAAATTAAACGAGTAATTATAGACGATAATCAAGGTGCAGTGGAATGGGACTGGAGCGATCGCCAGAGGAAAACTGGTAAGAAATCGGCAGCAGAGGATGCCATTATTTTTGAGTTAACAGATGATGGCAAGATTAGCTACTGGCAAGAATATATTGAGAAAAAAAGTTAAGAGCTAGTACCTGGTTGACTGACAAAACTCAACAGGCATAGTCAAACCACCTTACTGTAAACTCTAAACGATACTTCTTTCGCTCATACTGTTGGC
>JASJDJ010000103.1 GCA_030065635.1 Xenococcaceae cyanobacterium MO_188.B32 | reverse complement strand
GGAATTAAACCGACGCTTTTTTGAAAGGCAATTACAGCTTTTCTGGTATTTTTACCAAAGATTCCATCGATCGAACCCGGATTAAAATTATGTTCTTTTAGCTTTTGTTGTAAAGCGATAACTTCTGCGCCCGATGAACCTTGTTTGAGTAATGAAGGTAATTCTTGGCTTGAAATAGATTCCATAGTTTTTAGCTGCATAGAAAAATGTTTCCCAGGTTGGGTACGTTCGCCAAGATCGACAATAAATAAAGGGCGAATTGCATTCGCCCCTACTGAAATAAATTGTTCTCAGAAATCAGCGCATAGTGACAAATTCTTCAGCAGAACTAGGATGAATGCCAACAGTTGCATCGAAATCCGCTTTAGTTGCTCCCATCTTAACCGCGATCGCGACTCCTTGAATAATTTCTGCTGCACTATCTCCTACCATGTGCGCCCCGACAACCTTATTATTTTCAGTCTCGACAATTAGTTTCATGAGGGTTTTTTCTTGTTTGCCAGCCAGAGTATAGTACATGGGACGGAACTTACTCCGATAAATTTTGATTTTATCTCCATATTTTTCTCTGGCTTCTGCTTCGGTTAAACCGACTGTGGCAGCTTCTGGAGTAGAAAAGACGGCAGTAGGAATATTTTCATAACTCATTTGCCTGGATTTTCCGCCAAAATGGGTATCGGCAAAAGCTCTACCTTCTTGGATCGCCACTGGGGTAAGATTAATGCGATCGGTACAGTCGCCTACAGCATAGATATGTTCTTCGGCGGTTTGACTATATTTATCGGTAGAGATCGCACCATTAACTACTTCTACTTGGGTATTTTCTAAACCAAGATTTTCTAGGTTGGGTATTCTACCTGTAGCTGCTAAACTAACAGCATCGGCAACGATGGTTTCTTCTTCTTCACCAGATATTTTGAGTTCTAATCCTGTATCGGTTTTAGTAATAGCAATCTTTGGTTTATTGGTAAGAACACGAATGCCATGTTCTTGCATTGCTGCTTGGATTTCACTCCGAAGATCGTCATCGAAACCCCGTAGAATTTTATCACCACGAATTACTTGAGTTACTTCCGTTCCCATACCATGAAGAATACAAGCAAATTCTACTCCAATATAGCCTCCACCAATAATTACAATGCGTTTGGGTTGTTCTTGGAGATGAAAGATATCATCAGAAGTAATCGCGTGTTCGACACCAGGAATATCGTCTGGTTTGACTGGCTTACCACCTACAGCAATCAAAATTTTCTCAGCAGTAACTTTTTCATCGCCAATAGCAATAGTATGAGAGTCAACAAACTTACCATAACCCCGATAAACTTTTACTTGAGAGTTATTTAACATCCTTTGATAGATTTTGTTGAGGCGATCGACTTCATTATTAACCGCCGTAATCATCGTTTTCCAGTCAAAGCTAGTTTCGCCTACACTCCAACCATAACCTTGAGACTCTTCAAAATAGTTGGGGAAATGACTAGCATACACCATTAACTTTTTGGGAACACAACCACGGTTAACACAAGTTCCTCCCAGGCGATCGAATTCCACAATTCCTACTTTTGCCCCATATTCGGCTGCCCTTCTTGCAGTAGCAATACCACCCGAACCCGCACCAATGACAAATAAATCGAAATCATAATTCATATTCTTATATCTCCTTATAAAAGTAGCTAGTTTCATCAATTAGAGTGCTTTAAGATAATCCAGACTACTGTAAAAAAACTGATTGTTTTTAATTTGTTTAAAGTTATTATGGCGCATATACATAGAAGTATATTAGACGCCTATTTTAACTATGAATTATTTAAGTTTTAGGTATTTTAAAAAGTTTTCCTTAGCTTTAGCTAGTTTATCCAAAAGTAGTTTGTTTTTATCGAGTTCTTTAATCGTAGCTTTTAATGCTTTTCCTGCTAATGGATTTCAACTAGACTTTAGCAATATTGTTCAGACCCTTGATACTAATGGAGATCCCATAGACAACAATTTAACCAATGGTGATAGTAATGGTATTGGGGCAACAATGAGATTTACTGGAGTCGATCCAGACGATAATGTAGATTTAGTTATCACAACACTTGATGCTTATCTACCTAACAATCCTGGTAATAATGGCGCAATTAATACAAATGATGCAAGAATCAATATACCACGTGGTTCATCTACCACCTTTAGGTTTAGCTTTTTTAAAAAAGATACAATAGAACCTTTGACTGCTAGTGAAGTTGAGATGG
Organism: Xenococcaceae cyanobacterium MO_188.B32; assembly: GCA_030065635.1. Lineage (GTDB taxonomy): Bacteria > Cyanobacteriota > Cyanobacteriia > Cyanobacteriales > Xenococcaceae > JASJDJ01. Next base: position 25,716 of record JASJDJ010000103.1, on the reverse strand, counting down.
GTTTCTACGACATTGATGGTGGATCGGGTGATGGTAGTCAGGAAAGAATTATTTTATATTCAACAGGTCAATATACCGTATCAGATCCAACAGCATTAACCGTTATTGAAACTGCCGGCGAAAAAGTTGAATTTACTTCACCTGCTTTGCCAATTAAAAATCCAGATGATTCTGCTGTGCTTGATTCAACTCAAGAAAAGCATTCTGTTAGTTTTAAATTTAATAATGTCTCAGAATTTGACATTGGTTATCAAGTTGTTAATGGTAGTAGTGCACAAAATCGCAATTTTTTCTTTGGTGGAGATGTAATTTTTAATGACCCTGATTTATCGACATCTATTACTAGTTTTGAAGCAGTACCTTTTGAGTTTTCTCCTGGTTTGGGTTTGTTACTCTCTGGAGGTGGTTTATTGGGAGTACATTGTTTAAAGAAGAAAAAACAAGCAATAAAGTCAAATGTCGTTGAATAATAATCCTTCTTGATAGGGATAATTAACTTAATCTAATCATCCCTAGCTTGATTTGAAGATTACTTTCCGCCATAATAAAAGGCAATTTCTTTCTCTTTTAAAGGGGGAAACTCTGCATCTATTAACATTTGATTGAGTCGATCTTGAGGCAGATGTTTTGCACCAATACGCACAATGCGAGAGCGCATAGTATTAGTAACACCGCTTCTTTGTCTTCCCGCTTCAAAACCCATCACCTTGTTATATAGTTCGAGTTTCTTGGCTGGAATCGGGGAACCGTCAAGATCGATTCCTTGAGATATTGCCTTATCTACTGCGTCTGCGCCTTTAGTATCTGTCATAATATTTACCCCAAATTAGTTTAACCGCGTTTTATTATTGCAGATCGTATGAGTTCTCTTCTAAAAAATCATAATTCCTGTACCGACGTTCCCTGGAACGTCGGTACTCCGAACTTACTTCTAGTTAGCTAACTTCTCCAAAGCTTTTCTTACACCAGCACCATATTCTGGATCGGCTTTGTCAAAATGCACCAACTGACGATCGATAATTGATTGGGGTACTCCCTGCATTGACTCCGCAATATTCATAAATAGACGTTGTTTTTGTCCCTCATCAAAGATGCGGAATAAATTACCAGCTTGGGTATAGTCATCATTACCCTTACGGTGATTATAGCGATCGCCATCGCCAAAAATTTTTAGGGGTGGTTCATTGTATTGGGGGTCTTCTGTTGGCCCACCAAAGCTGTTAGGTTCGTAGTAATGATCTGGGTTGGGAATCTCATAGCGCATTGCACCATCTTTATGATAGTTATGGACGGGGCAACGAGGCTTATTGACAGGTAGATTTTGGTAGTGTGTCCCCACTCGATAGCGATGAGCATCAGGATAGGAAAATAGTCTTGCTTGTAATACTTTATCAGGAGAAAATCCAATTCCAGGGACAATGTTAGAAGGAGAAAAAGCCGATTGTTCTACTTCGGCAAAATAGTTGGCTGGGTTGCGGTTTAACTCTAATACTCCCACTTCTATTAAAGGATAATCTTGGTGAGGCCAAACTTTAGTTAAGTCAAAAGGATTGTAAGGAGTCTTATCCGCGTCCGTTTCGGGCATAATTTGCACTTTTAAAGTCCACTTAGGAAATTCCCCTCGCTCGATCGCCTCATACAAATCTCTTTGAGAACTTTCCCTATCTTGACCGATTATCTTAGCTGCTTCTTCATTAGTCCAGTATTTATGACCTTGTTGAGTTTTGAGGTGAAATTTGACCCAAAAACGCTCATTATCGCTGTTAATGAAGCTAAAGGTATGGCTACCATAACCATTCATGTGACGATAAGATTGGGGAATACCGCGATCGGACATCACAATGGTAATTTGGTGTATCGCTTCTGGAGATTGTGACCAATAATCCCAAACAGCGGTAGGATTACGCAAATTGGTTTGGGGATGGCGTTTTTGAGTATGAATGAAATCGGGGAATTTATAAGGATCGCGAATGAAAAATACAGGGGTATTGTTTCCCACTAAGTCCCAATTCCCTTCCTCTGTATAAAACTTAACAGAGAAACCCCGTACATCTCTTTCGGCATCTGCTGCCCCTGCTTCTCCTGCTACAGTGGAAAAACGAGCAAAAACTTCGGTTTCTTTGCCTATTTCGGCAAAAATCTGAGCTTTTGTATACTTGGTAATATCATGATGCACTGTAAAAGTTCCATAAGCACCAGACCCTTTAGCATGAACTACTCGTTCAGGGATACGCTCTCGATTTTGGTGTGCTAACTTCTCAATCAACTGATAGTCTTGTATCAGTACAGGGCCCCGTTCTCCAGCCGTTAAAGAATTTTGATTATCCCCAAGGGGATTTCCGCCAGATGTTGTTAAGTTAGGTTGTTGAGTCATGGAAATTATCCTGCTTTTTGTTTGGTTATAAGGTGGCGTTGCTGAATTTAACAACGCCAAGAGGCTAAATCTACTCAACCAAATGAGCTTCTAAGAACCAGAGGCGTTTATCAATAGTACGAGAGATTTCGGTATACAAATCTGCTGTATCGGCATCACCCAAATCATCAGTAGTATCGATCGCTTCTCTAACGTGTTTGCCATAAGCGGAATAGCGCTCGGCTAAAGCGGTAACATGTTCCATACCACCCACAGCATCTAAAGGATATTCAGGTAAAATAGACTCGCAAGCTGCCATACGGGCTGTTCCCAAGGCTGTACCGCCCAAAGCTGTTACCCTTTCAGCTACCATATCTACGTATTCTTCTAATTCTCCTGCCATTTCATCAAACAGTTCGTGTAACTGGTAAAAATCTGTCCCTTTTACATTCCAGTGTGCCTGTTTAGTTTGGGTTTTGAGGTCTAAAGTTGCAGCCAAACTTTGATTCAATAGATCGATAACTTTGGTGCGAACTTCTTCGGCAAGATCTATGCGAGTCGGATAAAGTTTTTGTTTGGAAATAGTAGAAACCATATTTATGTTCTCCTTATTTAAGGTAAACTGGATTAATTTTATAAACAATCAACAAACAATCAACAATTAGCAATTAGCAAGCTCGCAATTAGCAATTAACCAAAAGCAATATCTAAAAACATCATGGCGACAAAACCACTCATAATTCCTAGGGTACCTTCTTGGGCAATACTTTTATGGTCTATCTCAGGAATGATTTCATCTACAATTACAAACAACATTGCCCCTGCTGCTGCTGCCATTCCCCACGGTAAAAAAGACTGACCAAAACTAACTACCCCTGCACCTACTAAACCACCAATAGGTTCGACTAAACCCGTCAAGAGAGAAATTCCAAAAGCAAAGGCGATCGAATAATCTAACTCTCTTAATGCTAAAGCAACTACTAAACCTTCGGGCATATTTTGTAAGCCAATACCCACCGCTAAAGGTAATCCAGTAGTAACATTTCCATCACCAAAACCAACTCCTACAGCTAATCCTTCAGGAAAATTATGTAGGGTAATAGCTAAGACAAATAACCAGATACGCTGCCAGTTTTGAGTAATTTTACCTTCTTGCCCTTTAAAAAAATGTTCATGGGGGAAATTATTATGAATTAACCATAATAATCCCGCGCCCAAGATAATTCCCACACTGACTATTAAGGCAGCTTGTTGTTGTGAATATCCAAGATCTAGCGCTGCTTCTGTACCAGGGATAATTAGGGAGAAGGTTGTTGCAGCTAGCATTACGCCACCACCTAAACCCAAGAGAATTCCTTGCCACTTTTTTTCTAAACGGTTGGTAAACAGAATTGCTAAGGCACCAACTGCTGTTCCCATACCTGCGATTAAGCTAGCTACAAATCCCAAATAAATAGTTCCCATAATTATTTTCCCCAATTGATTCAAGAGGTGGGGTGAATCGATCTGTAGGGGCAATTCGCGAATTGCCCTTACAAAATTATTTTGCTCCTTTTAAGTAAGCCAACATAGTATCGGCATCGGAAACTTCAAAAGGATCGGTAGGACAATTATCACCAAAGTCTGGTTCGATAAACATTTTTTCGATTTTCTTATCGTCTACTACCATTGAGTAACGCCAAGAACGCATCCCAAAGCCAAGGTTATCTTTATTGACTAGCATCCCCATTTTGCGAGTGAATTCTCCACTACCGTCAGGAAGCAAGAAAACATTTTTTGCTTCTTGCGCTTTACCCCATTGGAACATGACAAAAGCATCATTCACCGAAAGACAGATAACTTCATCTATACCTTGTGCTTTAATTTCATCGTAAAGTTCTTCATAACGGGGTAGGTGAGTAGAAGAACAAGTGGGTGTAAAAGCACCAGGCAAAGCAAACAAAACTACTCGCTTACCACCAAAAATTTCGTCGGTTGTTCTGTCTTGCCAGCGAAAAGGATTGGGTCCTTCAACAGATTCATCACGGACTCTGGTTTTAAATACTACGTCTGGTACTTTGTCTCGCATAGTTATTACTCTTGTTGTTTTTATCGTACTTATTATGAGTTTATATAATAAATCATACTCATAACGAGTATGACTTGTCAAGCAAAAAAAATGAAATTGGTATCAAAAAGTTCCAATTTCAAATTCGCGTTTATTCTTATTTTTATTCTAGTTTGTTCGGCTCTTGGGTTAGATTACATTAGTTTTCAGTTGAGTCGACCCTAAATTGAGATAAGCTAAAGGCTGAATTTTAACTCCAATTCGTGCAATACTAGTTATATTAGGCATTTCCTTGCATTATTGTCTGAGCAGGGGAATGCTTTAATTTGACTACAATTTAATTAACATGAGCAAACAGCGAGTATTATCTGGAGTTCAACCTACTGGAAATCTACATCTTGGTAATTATTTAGGGGCAATTCGCAACTGGGTAGAAATTCAAGACCAATACGATAATTTTTTCTGTGTGGTAGACTTGCACGCGATTACAGTCCCTCACGATCCCAAAACCCTAGCAGATGATACTTATAAAATTGCTGCTCTTTATCTTGCTTGTGGTATCGACTTACAATACTCCACAATCTTTGTACAATCTCATGTTACTGCTCATAGCGAATTAACTTGGTTACTTAACTGTATTACTCCCCTCAACTGGTTAGAAAGAATGATTCAGTTTAAGGAAAAAGCAATTAAACAGGGAGAAAATGTCAGCGTTGGGTTACTAGACTATCCTGTATTAATGGCAGCAGATATTTTGCTTTATGATGCAGATAAAGTACCTGTAGGCGAAGATCAAAAACAGCACTTAGAATTAACTCGCGATATTGCTGCTAGAGTTAACGATAAATTTGGTAAGAAAAAAGAACCAGTTCTCAAAATACCAGACCCGTTAATTCGTACTGAAGGGGCTAGAGTAATGAGCCTGACAGACGGAACAAAAAAAATGTCTAAATCCGATCCCTCGGAAATGAGTAGAATTAGCTTACTAGATTCTCCCGATGAAATTAAGAAAAAGATCAAGAGATGCAAAACCGACCCCATCAAAGGCTTAGTTTTTGACGATCCTCAACGTCCTGAGTGTCATAATCTACTATCCTTGTATCAAATTTTAGCGGGTAAAACCAAACAAGAAGTAGCCACAGAATGCCAAGACATGGGTTGGGGACAATTTAAACCGTTATTAACAGAAGTAACTATTGAAGCCCTTAAGCCTATCCAAGATAAATATAAAGAAATTATGGATAATAAAGACTATCTCAACTCGGTGTTACAAGAAGGAAAAGCCAAAGCGGAGGAAGTTGCTAATACTACCTTGTCTAGAGTTAAAGACGCTTTAGGATATTTACCTAGTCTCTAAATTAGTCGCTCGTGTTTTTAAGAGGCTAGATATACTTGGCACGGGCATAACTTGCGGTTTTTCTATCTATATATTAACGTCAAGCAAAAGCTCAGATTGTAACCGTGCAAAGTATAAACTTAGTCTCGATGAGAATAACCTTTAGCACAATTAGCAATTAGTCCTTCGGGTTCAGCAGTCGCTCATGGGGGAAACCCCCGCCCTCGACAGTTCCTTTAAGTCGGTGAAACCGCCCAACGGACTGTCTCGCAAGACCGCGCTGCTTCACAATTAGCAACTAACAACTAACAACTAACAAAAATCCAATGACAAGTCGTTTTCGTAGTGCTGTCGCCCAAAAAGAATTTCTGCTTACTGCTGAAGTAGCACCCCCTAAAGGAGGAAATCCAGCGAAAATGCTAGAGATGGCAGAAAAACTTAAGAGTAGAGTTCATGCCGTGAATGTGACTGATGGTAGTCGGGCAGTACTGCGGATGTCTTCTGTAGCTGCTTCGGCAATTCTATTACAGCATGGTATCGAACCCATTTGTCAAATAGCTTGTCGCGATCGCAATTGTATTGGTTTGCAAGCGGACTTGATGGGGGCATATGCTCTAGGTATTAGAAATATTTTAGCTCTAACGGGAGACCCAGTTAAAGCAGGAGATCATAAAAAAGCGCGGGGAGTTTTTGATTTAGAATCAGTTCGACTTCTCAAAGCGATCGATAAACTTAACAGGGGTCTGGACTTCAATGATAAAACTTTACCAGACGAATCTTTAGACCTTTTTTGTGGGGCTGCCGTCGATCCACAATTAAAAAGTTGGTCTGGACTGCAAAGGCGTTTTGAGCGCAAACTAGAAGCGGGAGCGCAGTTTTTTCAAAGTCAGATGATTACTGATTTCGATCGCTTGGAAAAATTTATGAATCAGATTGCCTGTATTGCCGATAAACCAATTTTAGCTGGCATTTTTCTACTTAAGTCTGCCAAAAATGCTCAGTTTATCAATCGTTATGTCCCCGGAGTCAATATCCCCGAGTCTACTATTAACAGATTAGCAGCAGCCAAAGAACCACTCCAAGAAGGAATTAAAATTGCTGCCGAACAAGTACAATTAGCTAGGAATTTATGCCAGGGAGTTCACTTAATGGCAGTCAAAAAAGAAGATTTAATTCCTCAAATTTTAGATATAGCAGGTATTAAAGCTATTAGCTATTAGCTTTTAGTTTTTAGTCTTTAGTGTTTAGATACAAGCAGTCTATTCAGAATCGCCACCAACCGCAATACCTGTATTGAATATTTGAGCATTGGTTATATTTATACCAATCATAGATGCGCCTGACACATCAGCATCATTAATTACCGCAGCGGTTAAATTAACCCGATCTAAATTAGCTTGATTGAGACTGGCATTAGTGACAAAAGAAGCTGTCAAATTTGCCCCTTCGAGGTTAGCATCGGTTAAATCTGCTCCTTCGAGATTAGCACCAGATAAATTCGCTTCTTGTAAGTTAGCTTGTCTTAGATCGGCACCAATTAGATGAGCATCAGTTAAATTTGCACCAGACAAATCGCAGCCAAAACATTCCCCAGAAGATAATAATTGTTTGACATGAGCGGGGTTTTCACTACGAGCGGGGTTAGTTATGAGTAATGGAACTAGTAATCCGAAGATAGCAACTGATATAGATTTCATTATTGCCTCCTTAGTACTGTTTCAGTACATGATTTGGTCTAAAATACACCCCATTTGTTCGGTTTAAGTGTTTGTTTGGCTGAACTGTTCATCTATCTATAATTATCTCATACAGAAAGTTAAGAACAAGGTCAGCATTTTGTCGTAAAAACCTCATTTTTATAAGCGGTAATAGGAATCCCTAATCAGGTATATCATCTCAAGATAATAATTGCCATAATTGCGATCGCACTTAAAAGGCAAAAGGCAAAAGGAAATAGCCTTTGTTAAAGCTAACAGCATAATATGAACTATGTAGAAGTTAAATACTTTGATAACTGAATAATGTCTAAAGCTAAACAAACTAGAGCAAAAATTATTCAGCAAGCAGCAGAGTTGTTTAATCAGCAAGGTTATTCTGGTGCGTCTATTGCGGATATTATGGAAGCTACGGGTTTAAAAAAAGGTGGTATTTATAATCACTTCAAAAATAAAGACGAACTCGCTTTAGAAGCTTTTGACTATGCTTATAGTTTGACTAGCAAAATGATATGGCAAGCTGTTAAGCAAAAACGTAGTGCTAAAGAGAGATTAAAAGGAATGGTATCGAGCTATCTCGATTTTATAGCCAATCCACCGATCGCAGGGGGATGTCCGCTCTTAAATACCGCGCTCGATAGTGATGATACCCATCCAGCTTTGCGCGATCGTGCTTGTAACGCGATGACTTCCTGGCGTAATCTGATTGATAAAATTATCCAAACAGGAATTAAAAAGGGAGAAATTGACTCTCAAGTAGAACCCGATCTCGTGGCGACTATTCTTATTTCTACTATTGAAGGAGCCATTATGATGAGCAAACTATATCAAGATTCTCTTCATTTAGAAAGAGCAGTTAAGCATTTACATAGTTATATTGACAATTTATAGAGTTTCTCATTTTTCAACGTACAAAGCAATAAGAGGGGGATATTTAGCGATCGCCCCTTGAGATAAGATTAAAGTATTTTCCCCTTAGAAATTGTTTTCATGAACGAACAAGAAAGAGAGCAAAATAAAAGAATTAATCAGCATCAACGTCTAATTAACAATTTAAGGGAAAGACTCAAAACTGTAGAAGTAGATGTCGAGCCTGATGGTAGAATTAGCGAGGCATTTGAACAGATAGAACAACATTTAGAACGCCACGATAAAAAGTTAGACCGCTTAGAGCATAAGGTAAATCAACTAGGTAGTAAATTGGACATCATTATCGAACATTTAACGGGTGTTAACGATTTACCTGAAGAATAATCTGAAGATGAAACACAAAATTGCTATTATTGGCTGTGGTGTTGTAGGTGCTTCGATTGCCTATGAACTCAGTCGGATACCAGGGTTAGAAATTACTATCGTCGAACAAAATACTCCTGCTTCTGGTTCTACTGGGGCAGCTTTAGGGGTATTGATGGGAGTAATCAGTCATAAAACTAAGAGTAGGGCATGGCGGTTAAGAGAAACAAGTTTAAAGCGTTATCAAACTCTGCTACCCGAACTAGAAGCTTTAACAGGAATAACTATCCCCGTTAACCGTCAAGGAATTGTTAAATTATTGTTTCCAGGCGATCGCTTGGATAAATGGCAACAGCTACAACAAACTCGCCATAATCAAGGCTGGCAATTGGAAATTTGGGATAAAGCCTATCTACACCAACAATGTCCTTATATCGATCGCGATGATATTATTGCTGCAGTTTACTCCCCTCAAGACAGACAAATTCACCCTAGTCGTTTAACCGAAGCTTTGGTTGCAGGGGCCAAGAAAAATGGTGTTAACTGCCAATTTGGAGTTAAGGTAGAACAATTTATCATTAAATCTTCCAATCATTCTAATCTTCAAACTTGTTCACACTTGGAAACTACTAACGGAGAATTAGCAGTAGATTGGCCGATCGTATCTGCTGGATTGGGTTCTACCCCACTAACTAGTTCTCTACAACAGTCAGTTGATATTCGTCCAGTCTTAGGACAAGCATTAAAATTCAAACTCGAGCGTAATTTAGGTAATGAGGATTTTCAACCTGTAATTACAGGAGATGATATCCATATTGTCCCTTTAGGCGATCGCCAATATTGGCTAGGAGCCACTGTAGAATTTCCCAATGAGGAGGGAGAAGTAAATGCTCAAGCAGAATTATTAACACAAATTAAGCAGCAAGCGATCGATTTTTGTCCCCCTTTAGCTGATGCTAAGATTGAGAAAACTTGGTTCGGAAAACGCCCCCGTCCCCAAGGACAGCCAGCACCAATTATTGGGAAATTGAATGGCTATAGTAATGTTTTACTGGCTACAGGACATTATCGTAACGGTGTCCTCCTTGCCCCTGCTACAGCCCAAGCAATTCAAAATTTAGTTACGCAGTAAGTTTTTATTACAATTCATAACTTGTTAATTCATAGCTAATTGAGGAATCGATAATTTATGTCTTATCTAATTGAGGCAGTTTTAAACTCTGAGGAAAAAAGCGATCTAAGAGAATTTATCAGCGAATTACAAGCATCAGAGCAAAAATACTTATTGAGGAATGATATTCTTCAAGCCTTCGCTCAATTTACTCAGCAAAAAGATAAGACAAGCCCATTCGGTTTTACCTCTCATTTGGGTAAGCTAATTTACTATACGCAGGAAATTATTAGCGAAAAAGAGAGTGTATGTTTAATTATTAGACCGAAAATTGCCAAACAAGAAGCTTATCGTATTTTTGATGACTTTAGTGTCGAGCCTCTCTCGACTCCTCAATTACTAGATGTACGCGATCGCTTTGTCAATCATTATCATCCTGAAGAAGGGGATGTATTTGAAATTGACTTTCAGCCTTTCTACGATTATTCTCCCATCATCCGCGACCCTAAAAATATTGGTAAAGGGGTACAATTCCTCAATCGTTTCTTATCCAGTAAAATTTTTCAAGACCCCACACAATGGCTAGAAGCACTGTATAATTTCCTCAATCTTCATAGCTACAATGGTGTTACCCTACTGATTAATGGACGCATTAAAGACAGAAAGCAATTATCCGACCAAGTTAAACAAGCCTTAAATTTTGTCAGTGGACTACCCAACGATCTTCCTTACGAAGAATTCCGCTTCGAGCTACAAAATATGGGGTTTGAACCTGGCTGGGGCAATACTGCTAGTCGAGTTCAAGAAAGTCTAGAAATTCTTGATGAGTTGATCGACTCTCCTGATGATGGCGTATTAGAAGCTTTCTTATCCCGTATTCCCATGATCTTCCGTATCGTCCTTGTCTCAGTTCATGGTTGGTTTGCCCAAGAAGGAGTATTAGGTCGTCCCGATACAGGAGGTCAAGTAGTTTACGTTCTCGATCAAGCCAGAAGTCTAGAAAAGCAACTGCAAGAAGATATTACGTTAGCAGGATTAGATAGTTTTAACGTCCAACCAAAAGTAATTATTCTCTCTCGTTTAATCCCGAATAGTGATGGGACTCGTTGTAACGAAAGATTAGAAAAAGTACACGGAACCGACAATGCTTGGATTTTGCGGGTACCTTTCCGCGAATTAAATCCAAATATGACTTCTAATTGGATTTCTCGCTTTGAAATTTGGCCTTATCTAGAAACCTATGCGGTAGATGCAGAAAAAGAACTATATGCAGAATTTAAAGGGAAACCAGATCTAATTATTGGCAATTACTCAGATGGTAACTTGGTTGCTTTTCTACTAGCTAGACGCTTAAAAGTCACTCAGTTTAATATTGCCCATGCTTTAGAAAAATCCAAATATCTATTCAGTAACCTCTACTGGCAAGATTTAGAACCTTCCTATCATTTTTCTCTGCAATTTACTGCAGATATTGTGGCAATGAACGCAGCAAATTGTATTATTAGCAGTACCTATCAAGAGATTGCTGGCAGACCAGATAGCATCGGACAATACGAATCCTACGATAATTTCACTATGCCCGATCTTTATCATGTGGTTAAAGGAATAGAATTATTTTCCCCTAAATTTAATGTAGTTCCTCCTGGGGTAAACGAGAGCGTCTATTTCCCTTACACTCGTCATGAAGACCGAGTTCCCCACAAGGTAGAAAAACTAGAAGAATTACTATTCACCACGGAAGACCCTAGTTTTATTTTTGGCAAGTTAGACGATACGAGTAAACGTCCTCTTTTCTCCATGGCGCGGTTAGACCGAATTAAAAATTTAACTGGTTTAGCTGAATGTTTCGGTCGATCGACTGAATTGCAAGAACGCTGCAATCTAATTTTGGTAGCAGGGAAAATTCACGGTGCAGAATCTGGCGATAATGAAGAACGAGAAGAGATTGAAAAAATGTATCGGATTATCGACCAGTACAATCTTCATGGTAAAGTACGCTGGCTTGGTATTCGTCTACCTAAAAGCGATTCGGGAGAAATATATCGGGTAATAAGCGATCGCCGTGGTGTATTTGTTCAACCTGCTTTATTTGAAGCTTTTGGTCTAACTATCCTCGAAGCAATGATTTCTGGTTTGCCTACTTTTGGTACTCAGTTTGGTGGACCATTGGAAATTATTCAAGATGGAGTAAATGGGTTTTATATCAATCCGACCAACTTGGAAGAAACTGCTCAAAAATTACTTGATTTTGTCTCCAAGTGCGACCAAAATCCCGACTACTGGCAACAAATTTCTGACCGAGGAATGGAAAGAGTATATAGCACTTACACTTGGAAAATTCATACTACTAGGTTGTTATCTCTTGCCCGAATTTATGGTTTTTGGAACTTTACTTCTAAGGAAAAACGAGAAGACTTGCTGCGATATATTGAGTGTTTATTTTATTTAATCTATAAACCCAGGGCAAAAGAACTATTGCAACAGCATATGCAAGGCTATTGAAAAAATGAAACTTATGCTAAAGTAAATTCTCAATCAAAATTACAGCCTTACATTTAGACAAGCTCAAGGCATACCCTGTCAGTACTCTGGTCAATAATCTTCCTAATGGTTTTAATTGAAACAAATTAATAATAACCTAAGACTCTTTGTATTGCTGCAATAATTTCGGCAGATAATCATAACCATCAACACCAATTAGAGGAAGAATTTGCGATCGATACTGAGACAATAAGTTAAAGAAAGCTTCTTCGCCGAGTTGACCTTGAATAATTGCCATTAATCCCCCAGATTGTCGCCATTCTACAGAGTTAATCTGATTGAGTAGATACATACTCAAACAGCCGTAATAAACTGCCCTACCGTTATCTTCAATACCGTAATACGCTTCTGCTAGATAAGTAAAACTCAAACCTTGTAGATAGACATCCCCCGAAATCTGCGCTAATTTTGCGCCTTTTTCTAAAGAAGCGATCGCTGCTGTGGGCTGAGCTAAAATTACATAAGCAATACCCAAACTATTGGAACCGAGAGATTGACTTTGAATATCACTTAATTTGCCTGCCAATTCTACTCCTTGTTCTAGATAACGAATTGCCTCGTCAAAGGTTTCTGTTGTCATTGTTTCTAATTGACGACCAGAAAACACTTTACTGTAACCGAGATTAACTAAAGCATTTGCTTCTCCTAGTCTATCTCCTGCTTGACGAGCTAGGATTAACGCTCTTTGACTGTAGTTAATTGCCTCATCATATTCTTTTTGCTGAACATAAGTACGACTGAGATGATTGAGATTGGCAATTTCACAGGATTTATCTTTTGCTTCTCTGGCAATATCTAAAGCTTCTTGATGGAAAGTATAAGCTTGTTGGTATCTTCCTAAGGTACGCTGAGAATAACCAAGGAGAGTGAGAATACGGGCTTTTTCTTGAGTACCTTCTACTTGTTTGAGGGGTTCATTAAAGTATTCCAAGGTATTTTGTAAGTATTCTCCATCAAAAGAGACAAAAATACCACTATAGAGAGGAAAATCATCTCGCCGAGCAAAATTACGCAAGATTTGCAACATCAACTGGAAACAAGCTTCTCCCAATTCTTGCTTATTAGTTGAGAAAATTTTGCCTAATTCGCACCAAATAACAGCAAAGGTAAGAAAGGTACTATAAGAAAGCTTTTTGCCAAATTTAGCATCATAGGGCTGTCGATCGAACCAAGAAACTAAACCCCTTTGTATGTATTGAAGCAAAATAGCTAATTCAACCCAAGCTCGTAATTCTACTTGACGAGAAATTCCTGCTAAATCGTTTATGGATTGACTTTGAGCTAGAGTTTGAAATAATTGTCTTGGTAAGGGACTATCTATTTTTTTGGCCCATACTCGCCAAGGATTGGGTTTTTCTCTAGCAAAACCAAGATTGCTGCTTGCTTCGTAAATCCAGCTAATTAAATCCCCTTCTAAGGTAGTGAAAGAGGTTAAGCCATTAGTTATTCCCGCAGCTATCTGTTGACAATCAGCTTTATCTGTCTGGGTTTTTAAACCTTGGGCTAATTTAGTTAGTTGGTTGGTTGTGAGGGGTTGGTTTTGATTTAGATCGATAACTTTAGTAAAGGTTAATATTCTTTCCTCGTCTGCAGCAGAAATAATTTGCTCAGTAGCAGTAGTAATAGTCTCTGTAACTTGGTTTTCCTGTTGCCATTTTACCCATTCTCCTTCTATCGTTTGTAAAGCTCGCAGAATACGAGTAGCTTTGAGTTTAGTTTCTAGCTGGGCTTGGGTAGCTTCCATACGCTGAGTAAGACAACGCTCAAAAATTTCTCCCGTACCTATTTCTACTCCTTCGAGCAACATTTTATAGACTTGTGCTTTAGAGCGAATTTTGCCTTTAAGAGTAATATCGACAATGCGATCGATCAAATTAAAATAGCTTTCTGAAAGTGAGTTAGACACGATCTTTGATGATGGATTGCGATTATTATAGTATCTTAGTTTACAAATCTTCAAATAGTATTAACTCATCGTCTAGAAATAAATCTGCTCAGAAGTAGCCAATTTTTGGTAGCGTAATATTCAGGAAAAGTTTATCAATAAACAAAATTTGTCTGAGTGGTCTACCGACCATAACTTAATTTATTAGGGAGAAAAAAAAATGACTATTCTATTTCAGTTGGCACTAACTGCTTTAGTGTTATTTTCTTTTGTGATGGTAATTGGAGTTCCTGTAGCCTATGCTTCTCCTCAAAACTGGGATCAATCTAAATCTTTGATTTTCGTTGGTTCTGGGATTTGGATAGTATTAGTAGTGTTAGTCGCTATTTTAAACTTTTTTGTCATTTAGATCGGCAAAATCAGTTAATCATAAACAAACGTATAGCGATCGATTGAAGCGGTTACGCTCAAGCTAGCGATCGCTTACTACTATAAAAGTACATATTTATATTAGGACGTGAATTATAGAGTGTGCTAATGGCTAATGGCTAATGGCTACTTTGCCTTGAGATGTCCTAACTTTTGTTGGTATTGCTATAAAATATAAACTCTGAGTGCCAACAATTTAATTTATCGCTCTTTGCAATTATGACTGTTTTTGAAGGAAGCTTTGCTCAAGTTCCATCTTCTTTGCGTTTCGCTATTATAATCGGTCGTTTTAATGACTTAATTACCGATAAATTATTATCTGGTTGCCAAGACTGCCTCAAACGGCATGGTGTTGATGTAAATCCTGAAGGCACTCAAGTAGATTATATCTGGGTTCCTGGTAGTTTTGAAATAGCAATGGTGGCTCGCCAACTGGCAATTTCTGGTCGTTATGATGCGGTCATTTGTCTTGGTGCAGTCATTCGAGGACAAACACCTCATTTCGACTATGTTGCAGCAGAAGCAGCTAAAGGTATTGCAGCAGCTAGTTTTCAATCTGGTGTACCAGTAATTTTTGGTGTGTTGACCGTAGATACTATGCAACAAGCTTTAGAAAGAGCAGGTATTAAAGGCAATCTAGGCTGGAATTATGCCCTCAATGCGCTGGAAATGGCGAATTTAATGCAGCAAATTAAGGGACAAATACCTTTGGTATCGCAGCAAAGTTTACCTGGAAATAAGGAAGGAATAACTCCAGCTTTACCCAACGTGAGTTCAGAGTTGAGAGAAGTATAAAAAAACCTTAGTTCGGATTAAGCTGAAACTATCATTCCTGGGTTGGAAATTTGTGTCTCCATTAAGGTTAATAGACAAAAAAATTCAAGGGTATCATGACCTATAAGATGGATATCCAGAAAGTTTCCGCATAATAGATAGTTAGCTGGCAAAATTCAGTGTTGGATTACGGATGTACATCCTCACCCAAGGCATGAAGGTTCATGAATAATAGAACTCAATATTTATTGGAATTAGCAAAACGCAACGTTAAAGCTTACATTGCTAATCCGAAAACCAAAGCAGCAATGGTCGCAGGCTCAGTTGCAGAAGGGCTGTGTGATGAATACTCTGATTGTGACATGAGCATTTATTACGACGAATTACCTTCCGAGAAAGAATTACAGCTTGCGCGTCAACAAAATCAAGGTTCAGAGCGGCTCTGGATTCTGGGCGATCGAAAAGAGGGTGGGTTCGCCGAGAGTTACCTTGTGAACGGTGTCGAGTGTCAGTTTGGTCATGTGACGATCGCACAATGGGAGAAGGATATTTCAAATATCTTGGAAGGGCATGATATTCAATCTCCATTAGTGAAAGCGATGTCTGGAACATTGGTCGGAATCCCACTGTACGGCAAAACACTCATTCAGCGATGGAAAGCCAAAGTAGCTAATTATCCAGATGAACTCGCACAGAAGATGGTTGAGCATTACCTCAAGTTCTTCGCAATTTGGGGAATGCAGGAGCGTTTTGCCAAGCGAGATACGACACTTTGGTATTATCAAATTATGGTTGAGTCAGCCCAAAACCTTCTCGGCGTTTTATCTGGGTTAAACCATTTGTATTATTCAACATTCCAATTCAAGCGGATGAGCAGGTTTATCGAGCAAATGGAGATCGCGCCTGAGAATCTTGCTGCTCGTCTTGAAAGGCTGTTTTATCAGAAACCCTCGGTGGCGGTCAATCAACTTGAAGCATTGGTTCGAGAAACCGTAGAGCTTGTGGAGATTCATATGCCTCAAGTGAATACATCATCAACAAAACAAAGATTAGGGTGGAGGCAGCAGCCGTGGAAATTCAACGAGTAGACCAGTGAGGCATTGTCAGCAGATAAGCGTATTACAACGGAACGTGCTAGCTTGCTTTGTTGGAGTTAAGGGGAGTTGCGTCCGCTGAACGCGACAGTTAGGTAGAAAAACGTAAATGTTGACTAAATTGAGAGAACTACAAAATGCAGACTTATGACTTTGATTTCGTTGTCGTATGCCAGAAAATTACAGAGAATGCTGCCTAACTAGCTAAATGATGTTAACCCGAACTCAGGCTAAAAAAGAGGGGGTGGGCATTGCCCACCCTTACTAGATACTATCTACCAATACCCACATAACGGAAGCCAGCTTCTTCAACAGCTTTTCTGTCTAAGAAGTTACGACCATCAATGAGAGTTTTATTAATCATTGATTTCGCCATCTTACTGTAGTCTAGCTTGAGAAATTCTTGCCAGTCGGTAACTAAAACCAAAGCGTCACAACCATCTGCTAACATTTCTGCATTGGTTTCAATAATTACGTTAGATAAACCGTGACTTAAACCCGATTGAGAAACAATGGGGTCATAGGCTTTAACTTTAGCACCGAGACGATTTAATTGTTCGATTAAGTCTAATGCTGGTGCATCTCTCATGTCATCGGTGTCTGGTTTGAAGGTTAAACCTAGTAAACCAACGGTTTTGCCTTTAAGAATTTTTAATTCGTGTTGTAGCTTTTCTAACAGTGTTAGACGCTGACGCTTATTAACACTAACCGCCGACTTAAGTAATTCTGCATTGTAGCCATAATCATCAGCAGTATGAATTAAAGCAGATACGTCTTTAGGGAAGCAGGAACCACCCCAACCAATGCCAGCCTGTAAAAACTTACTACCGATACGAGAATCTAAACCAATTCCTTTAGCAACTTGAGTAACATCAGCACCAACGCGGTCGCAAATATTAGCTACTTCGTTGATAAAACTAATTTTAGTAGCCAGGAACGAGTTAGCAGCATATTTAATCATTTCCGCGGAACTCAGATCGGTAACTACTACGGGAACAGCAGGTAAAGACTTGTCTTCGGCAAATTCTCGCTTAATGATAGGTTGATAGAGTTCCTCCATCATAGCAGTCGCTTTTTCGCTATTACCACCCAAAACAATGCGATCGGGATTAAAAGTATCGTAAACTGCGGAACCTTCTCGTAAAAACTCTGGATTACTAACTACATCAAAGTTGGTTTCTATTTGAATCTCTGATTCTTTCACCGGACTACCACCAGTGGTAACTAGCGTTTTTTGTCTTTCCGCAACACCGTCGAGTACAATCATTCTCACCCAGTCACCAGATCCAATGGGGACAGTAGACTTATTCACAATTACCTTGTAGCCACAATTCAAATAATTGCCAATTCCCCTAGCAACAGCCTCTACATAACGGGTGTCGCTTTCTCCTGTAGGTAAGGGTGGAGTACCTACAGCAATAAATAAAATTTCTCCGTGATTAACTCCTTTAGCTAAGTCTGAAGTAAAGTGTAGTCTTCCCGATTCTGAAGAAGACTTCATCAACTCGGATAATCCCGGTTCATAAATAGGTGATTGACCTGATTGCATCAACTTTACTTTTTCTTCGTTGTTATCAACACAGATCACTTCATGTCCGATGTGAGATAAACAAACCCCTGTTACTAAACCAACATATCCAGTGCCAATAACACAAACTCGCATAGAATAATCCTCTTGTAATTTTTTGTTTCCCTTTTACTTAGTTCGTAGGCAAAAAGTAAATAATTTTCTAAAGAATCTTGTCCTAAATATTTAAGATTTCTTGTTTTCAAGTCGCTCTCGAAAATCTTCTATAGTCATTTTTAATCCTTCTTCCAAAGGAATAGTCGGTTCCCAACCTAACCAAGTTTTAGCACGAGTAATATCTGGTTGTCTTTGTTTGGGATCGTCTTGTGGCAAAGGTTTAAAGACCAATTCCGCATCGGGATTTACCATTTCTTGAATGGTTTTAGCCAATTCCAAAATAGTATATTCTCCAGGATTGCCAAGGTTAATCGGTCCAATATGTTCGCCGTTCATTAATCGCATTAATCCTTCTACTAGATCGGAAACATAGCAGAAACTGCGAGTTTGTAAACCATCACCGTATACAGTTAGAGGAACACTGCTTAATGCTTGAGCAACAAAATTACTAACTACCCGACCATCATTTTCTAGCATTCTCGGTCCGTAGGTATTAAAAATCCTGGCGACGCGAATATCAACGTTATTTTGACGATGGTAATCAAAAGCGAGAGTTTCTGCTACACGTTTACCTTCGTCGTAACAACTACGAATCCCAATACAATTGACGTTACCGCGATATTCTTCTGGTTGGGGATGGACACTAGGATCTCCATACACTTCTGATGTAGATGCTAGTAAAAATCTTGCCTTCACTCTTTTGGCTAATCCCAACATATTTAAAGTTCCCATCACGTTGGTTTTAATAGTTTTGACGGGATTATATTGATAATGAACTGGAGAAGCAGGACAAGCAAGATGATATATCTGGTCTACTTCTAGGCGAATAGGCTCAGTAATATCATGGCGAATAAGTTCAAAATAGGGGTGATCGAGCCATTTAACTATGTTCCGCTTATGACCGGTGTAAAAATTATCAAGACACAAAACATCATGCCCTTGAACCATTAATCGATCGATAAGATGGGAACCAATAAAACCAGCACCACCAGTTACTAAGATTCTCATACAAATAAACTCTCATGTTTATGATTTACAATATGACCTACTTTTAACTAAGATTTCATAAATTGACTAGTTATTTATATTAATTTTTGGTGAAGGAATAGGTTAAGCAACTTCACATTTTGTCTATTTCTAGATTAGATAGGTTTTCGTAGAGAGTGCTTCTTTGCTGGTAGGGGCGATCGAGAGACATAATTGATTTTTGTAAAGTTGCTACTTCCATACAAGTTCCTCCTTTGGCTCCTGCCATGGTGGTAATGTGTTCTTCCATTAAAGTACCTCCAATATCGTTACAACCCCACTGAAGGGCTTCTGTTGCTCCTTCTAGACTGAGTTTAACCCAACTGGGTTGATGATTTTTAATCCAATTGCCAAGAAAAATACGGGCAACTGCTGTCAATAGCAGTGCGTCTGCTAAAACAGGCTGATCTCTGCCTACTCTATGGCGTAGGGGTAGGGGTGCTTCCTGTCCGACAAAGGGTAAGATAATAAACTCAGTAATTTTGGCTGGATAATTATTAGCAATAGACTTTTGCTGGAGCGATCGCAGTTTGGCTAAATGGGCTATTTGTTCTGCTGTTGTTTCGATATGACCGGATAAGATAGTACTAGTAGTGGGTAAACCCAAACGATGAGCCGTACTCACAATTTCTAGCCAAGTGGCAGAGTCAATTTTTTCTGGACAGATAATTTTACGGACGCGATCGACTAATACTTCTGCTGCTGTCCCTGGCATTGAACCCACACCAGCTTTTTTTAGGGCAATAATTACCTCTTCGTAGCTGAGACGATCTTCCCTGGCAATAAATTGTACCTCCTGGGGAGAAAAGGCATGGAGATGTAGTTGAGGAAATTCGCTTTTGAGCTCTTGAATTAGTTTTAGGTAATAAGGTAAAGACTTGCCATTGTGTTTGGCTTGAAGATTTAGTCCTCCCTGCATACAGATTTCTGTTGCCCCTCTAGCAACCGCATCAGCTGCTTTAGTAAGTATTTGCTCGATATTGAGCCAAAAAGACCCTTCTTCGTCTGCATCGCGACGAAAAGCGCAAAAGCTACAATGTTGCTCGCAGATATTCGTAAAGTTAATATTGCGATTGACAACATAGGTCACTGTATCGCCTACTTGTTGCTTTCTCAGACAATCTGCTGTTTCTTTAATAACAGCAATTATTTTAGGTTCTCTCTGTTTCAGCAGAATTAAACCTTCTGACTCTGATAAATCTTTTCCTTGGCTTGCTCTTGTTAGAATAGCCTCTACAGTTTCTCGGTCTTTAGTTTGACAAATCAC
This sequence comes from Xenococcaceae cyanobacterium MO_188.B32, assembly GCA_030065635.1. GTDB lineage: Bacteria > Cyanobacteriota > Cyanobacteriia > Cyanobacteriales > Xenococcaceae > JASJDJ01. The sequence goes on along the minus strand of JASJDJ010000103.1, from coordinate 5,221 downwards.
GCTTAAATTAATGAAACTAAAAAATATTTCTTTACCCCCGATCATTATCTTAGTGGGAATTTTATTTTCTGTATATCTACAAGGGCAAGTTCCTGAGGGAGTATATTTTAGTGGGGATGCTGGACTTAAAGCTTTACTATCTCAGCAATTAGCTAGAGGAGATTTTCGTTTCGATTTAATTCCTCCTGCGGAAACTTGGATACGTAATCTCTGGCAAGACGGTTTTTATCCTTATGAAGAACCATATGTTTATAATGTTGCGGGTAAGTATTATATTACTTTTCCCTATATTTTTTCTTTGGTAACTGCTCCGTTTTATGCTTTGTTTGGCTATCGCGGATTATATTTAATTCCTTTATTATCTCTCTGGATAATTTGGTTTAATTTATATCTAGTTTGTTACTCTTTTAAATTCAAGAAATATATTACTTCAGTTGCTCTTATTTGTTTAATTTTTACCTCTTATCTAACTTTTTATAGTGCAACTTATTGGGAACACACTCTATCTCTCGCTTTGTGCTGTAGTGGCATTACTTTATTGTTATTTAATAGAAAAAAGCGGGATTTATCGATTTACAAAGCTGTGTTAAGTGGTTTTTTGCTCGGTTTTGCTGTTTGGTTTAGACCAGAATTTATTTGTGTTGTTGGTTTAATTTCTGCTTTGGTTATACTGGCTTGGGTAACAAAAATAGGTATTTTCGATCCATTTAACAAAATTGAATTCTTAGAGAAAATATATTTTCTGAATAGAAAAAACCCCATCTTACTTACTAGTACATTTTTAACTATTGGGGCTTTTTTCTTAACCAATAAATTAATTTATAATCATGCTCTTGGTATTCACGCTATCCAAGTTGTCGAAAAAAATAGCTCTCTAGTCGATCGACTTTTATCTACCTGGGGAAATTTCCAAGGCATGAGTATAGCATTACTCGTTTATCTGCCAATTATTTATTTCCCTCTTACTTATCTGATTATTTATCTCCTCCAAAAAATCCAATCCAAAAATAGTAATAAATCAGAAGCTATTACTTATAGTATTATTATAATTTTAATTATTATTAGTTTTTTAGTAATTACTAGCAATTTCTTTAGTGTTAAACAGATAATTCAACAAATTTTACTGTTTTTTATTCTGATTATTATTTATTTATTTATACTCAAGGATATTAAACTAAAATTTAATTTTCCCCTTGCTCTTATTTATTTAACTTGTTTATTATTTTTAATTGGTGTATCTATTCTCGTTCCTGTAGGTACTGCTGGTTTAATTGCAGGAGGAAAACAATGGGGTCCGAGATTTTTGCTAATGCTCGTTCCAGTTGTTTGTTTAGTGACAGCTATAGAAGTCGATCTTATTTGCCAGAAAAATAAACCTATAGCTAAATACTTTACTTGTATTTTACTAACTATCTTATCCGTGTTAGGAATTCATAAAAATATCATTCAAGCAACAGCTTTTTTACAAAAAAACACTCTAGATATTATGCCAGCAGTACATTTAATTAGACAAGATAGCAATCGAACTGTAGCTATTTCTCATCAATTTGTAGGACAAGTTCTAGAGCCAGCAGTCGAGGGAAGCCAGATATTTTTTAAAGTAGAAAACGAAGAGAATTTAATTAAACTAAGTCAGACTTTAATTCGGCAACAACAACCTAAATTTACCTACATATGTTATCCAAGTCACCCCTGTAATTTACCCAAAACTGAATCGAGGAATTTACAATTTATTCAAGGCGATCGACAATATCAAATTACCATGACTAAACTCGGTAAGTTTGGTAAATACCCAATCTATGAGGTATTAATCAAAAATCAATCCTGATTTTTTACTTAAGCGTAGAGACGGCAAGATATTTTACTACAATTTCAGGATTAGAGTTCAACTGTTCGATTGTTCCATCCCACCTAATTTTTCCTGTATCGATGATGTAAATTCGGTTGGCTAACTCCAAAGCAAAAGCAATATTTTGACCTGTAATTAAGAGAGTATATCCGCGACTGACTAATCTATCCAATATCTCAGCAGTGCGTTGTACGAGAATAGGTGCTAATCCCTCGGTTGGTTCATCCATGAGCAACATTCGGGGATTGCCCATAAGAGTACGAGCAATAGTGAGCATTTGTTGCTGTCCGCCAGAAAGGTGACGCGCTTGACGATTACGCAAGTCAATCAATTCAGGAAAATCGGCATAGGCTGTTTCTAAGTTGTATCCTTTTTGGGTGGCTTTACTGGCTACCTCCAGATTTTCTTGTACGGTTAGTTCGGGAAATAGTCGGCGATTTTCTGGGACTAAGCCAATTCCTCGATGGGCAATCGTCCAACTGGGCAATCCAGCAATTTCTCGATCCTGAAAGAGAATACTACCCTGCAACGGAGGTTGAATCCCCATAATACTGAGTAGAGTAGTGGTTTTACCCGCGCCGTGTCTACCCACAAGAACAACAATTTCGCCTGGGTTAACGTCTAAACTAACTCCTTGTAAGATATGACTGTCAAAGCAACAATTTAACGTCTCATAAAACTATCCAACTCAGCGATCGAAGCATCTTGAGCTTCAGGAGTAAGAAATGAGGCACGAAAGGAATTTTTAGCAAGTTGATAAAGTTCCTGTTGACTCAACTTTAAAGCGTCTGTTGCTGCTTGATAATTTTCGGCAATATAACCGCCAAAATAGGCAGGATCGTCAGAATTGACGGTAACGCAAAGCCCTAAATTCAACAATTTTTTGAGATTGTGTTGCTCCATTGAGTCAAAGACTTTGAGCTTAACATTGGATAACGGACAAATTGTGAGGGGAATTTGTCTTTCGATTAAGTAATCGAGTAAATCTGCGTCTTCTATACTGCGAACTCCATGATCGATACGACTAACATTGAGTAGCTTAAGTGCCTCCCAAATGTACTCTGGCGGTCCTTCTTCTCCCGCGTGAGCAACGGTTAGGAAATTTTCGGCTCTAGCGCGATCGAAAACTACTTTAAATTTACTGGGTGGATTTCCTAGTTCGGAAGAATCTAAACCGACAGCAACAATAGTATCTTTGTATGGCAGTGCTTCCACAAGAGTTGCCATTGCTTGCTCGGCACTTAAATGACGCAAAAAACAGAGAATTAGTTGACTCGACAGCCCTAACTCAGAACGAGCATCTTGTAAAGCTCGATAAATCCCCGTATGGACGGTGTTAAAGGAAATTCCTCTTTCAGTATGGGATTGAGGATCGAAAAAGACTTCTACATGTCGCACATTCTGACTGACAGCTTTTTGCAGATAAGCCCAGGTCAAATCATAAAAATCTTGTTCCTGTTGCAGCACTTGAGTACCTTGATAGTAAATATCGAGAAATGACTGCAAGTTTTGAAAATTATACGCTTTTTTTACTGCTGCTACTGACTCGAAGGGCAACTTAATCTGGTTGCGTTCTGCCAATTTGAACATTAGTTCTGGCTCAAGAGTTCCCTCAATATGAAGATGCAGTTCTGCTTTAGGAAGACCGCGAATAAATTTTTCCATTGTCAATTTTCCTATTTTTATGATGCTCCCAAATAGACACGACGGACTTCCGACGAGTTGCTAATTTCCCGATCATTGCCTTGAGCAATAATCTTACCTTGGTGCATAACTATAATCGACTCTGCCAAATTAAAGACTACTTCAAGATCGTGTTCTGTAATCAAAAAAGTGCAGTCTGTAGATTGTTGCAGGTGCTCGATCGATTGGACAATTCTTTGGGCTTCTTCTCGACTCATACCTGCGGTTGGTTCATCCAACAGAATTAGACGGGGTTTTAAGGCTAGTACGAGCGCGATTTCTACTAGAGAGCGATCGCCATGACTGAGAAGACTAACTGAATTTTTGGCAAGAGTTTCAATTCCCACCAAATTGAGGATTTCGCTGACAGCCTGGTTCACAGAGCGATCGCTTTTAAGACTATGCCAAAAATCGAACTGCTTTCTCTGACGACTAATGACCGCCACGCGAACATTTTGCTCTACGCTCAAGTCGGGAAAAACGCTGGTAATTTGAAAACTGCGACCAATGCCAGCTCGAACAATGCGATCGGGTGTTAGACCGATAATTTCTTTGCCTTCTAGTTTCACACTACCAGAGGTCGGTACTAAATTTCCGCTAAGCAGGTTATAAAGAGTAGTTTTCCCCGCACCATTAGGCCCAATTACTGCGGTAATGCTACCAGAAGATAGCTCAAAGCTAACGCGATCGACAGCACGGATACCGCTAAAGTCTTTGGTCAAATTACTAACTTTGAGAACGCTTTCGGTAGAATGCTTGACTAACTTTTTCAACAGATGCCAATAATCCTCCCTGAAAACCTAAAATCAAGGGAATCAACAATAAACCTAAAAATAGATGCCATAAATTTAATTGGCGTTCGACTAAAGTATCGGGAAACAAGGGCAAACTTGCCAACCATTGCCAAAAATAACGCTGATTCGATTGTAACCAATGTTCTAAGCCAATAAAGATAGTCGCGCCGACAAGAGGGCCAGCAAATCGGCGATAACCACCTAAAATGGTCATTAATACAGGCGTAGCACTAAACGTCCAGTGAGCTATTTCGGGATTGGCAACTCGCTGAAAAGGCGACCACAAAGCACCCGCTAAACCAGCAAAACCTCCAGCCATAATAAAAGCCAGCCAACGCAATTGACGGATATTTACGCCAACGAACAGTAAGCGTTGGGCATTTTCTCGACTGGCTTGTAACAATTCGCCAAAAGGACTGTGAGTAATGCGCCAGAGTAAGTAAGTAGCGATCGCCACCAAAGTTAGAGTTAAATAGTAATAGGCAGAAAAACCCTGAAGTTTAATGCTAACCTCTGGAATACCTAGATCGGTAGCGAATATTCCTGTAATACCATCACTTCCTCCCGTGACTTCCCGCCATTGAAAGATAATTGTATAGACCATCATGCTAAAAGCGAGGGTTAGCATGGCAAAGTAAATGCGATCGAGGCGCACACTTAAATAGCCTAATCCTGCTGCTAAGACCAAAGCAGCTAATATTCCTGCCAAAATAGCTAAAAGAAAGGGAACAGAATGTTTGACTAAATAACCACATACATTTAATAGTCACAGTCCAACAGAACCCTGCGCCCGATTTCTCCAGCTTCACGCTCGCGTTGCAATAAGAGTAGCTGTTGACAATTAAAATAATCGCAGACCGTGAGAGAGTGCATTTTAGGTGGCTGGCGGGGCGTT
>JASJDJ010000102.1 GCA_030065635.1 Xenococcaceae cyanobacterium MO_188.B32 | reverse complement strand
ACTCAAGACCAACCCCACGAAAACTTTGAATTCCCAGAGGAGGTACTACCACGTGGTAACGCTCTCTAATACCGCTTTTGGTAGCGGTCGCGACCAAGAATCCACAGGTTATGCCTGGTGGTCTGGTAATGCGCGTTTAATTAATCTGTCCGGTAAATTGCTGGGTGCACACGTCGCTCATGCTGGTTTAATTGTCTTCTGGACTGGTGCAATGACTATTTTTGAAGTTGCCCACTATGTTCCAGAAAAACCCATGTACGAGCAGGGAATGATTTTAATCCCTCACTTAGCTACTTTGGGTTGGGGCGTAGGTCCCGGTGGAGAAGTTCTTAGTACTTATCCTTACTTTGTCGTTGGTGTTCTACACTTAATTTCCTCTGCCGTCCTCGGACTAGGTGGAATTTACCACGCTATCCGTGGACCAGAAACCTTAGAAGAATACTCTAGCTTCTTTGGTTATGACTGGAAAGACAAAAACCAAATGACCAACATTATTGGTTATCACCTAATTCTTTTGGGATGTGGTGCATTACTATTAGTGTTCAAAGCCATGTTCTTTGGTGGAGTTTATGACACCTGGGCTCCTGGTGGCGGGGATGTTCGTGTAATTACTAACCCCACTCTTAACCCAGCAGTTATTTTTGGTTATCTGGTTGATGCTCCTTTCGGTGGAGAAGGCTGGATTATCGGTGTCAATAATATGGAAGATATTATTGGCGGTCATATCTGGATTGGTTTAATTTGTATTTCTGGTGGTATCTGGCACATTTTAACCAAGCCTTTTGGTTGGGCTCGTCGTGCTTTTATCTGGTCTGGTGAAGCTTATCTGTCATACAGTATTGGTGCTGTATCTTTGATGTCTTTCATAGCATCTTGTTACATCTGGTTTAACAATACTGCTTACCCCAGTGAATTCTACGGTCCTACTAATGCTGAAGCTTCTCAAGCTCAAGCCTTTACCTTCCTAGCTCGTGACCAACAAATGGGTGCGAACATTGGTTCTGCTCAAGGTCCTACTGGTCTTGGTAAATATCTGATGCGCTCTCCTACTGGTGAAATTATTCTCGGTGGTGAAACTATGCGTTTCTGGGATTTCCGCGGTCCTTGGTTAGAGCCTATGCGTGGTCCTAACGGAATTGACTTAGACAAAGTCAGAAATGACATTCAACCCTGGCAACTTCGTCGTGCTGCTGAGTACATGACTCACGCTCCTAATGCTTCTATTAACTCTGTTGGTGGAATTATCACTGAGTCTAACTCTTTTAACTTCGTTAATATTCGTCAGTGGTTGGCTGCTTTCCAATTCGTTATGGCTTTCTTCTTCCTAGTCGGTCACTTGTGGCACGCTGGTCGTGCGCGGGCTGCTGCTGGTGGATTTGAAAAAGGTATCGAACGTGAGACAGAACCCGTATTATTTATGCCCGATCTCGACTAATTATTTATTTAATTTAGTAGTTAGTCTTCGGTAATTAAATAAGCTCTCACTAATAATAGCGGGAGCTTATTTATTAATTTTGTCCAAAGGTAAATATAATTAAGAAATATTAATAGTAGGAGAATTAATAGTTTGGTATTTCCAATCAGAATGATGCCAAACTTGACCATCAAGAACCATTTGTTCAATCAGACTCGCTAAGCGTAATGCTTTGAGCGCTTGTTCTCCGCCTACTGATGGTTTTTCTCCACCTCTTACACAACTAACAAAATGTTCTAATTCTGCATGTAATGGTTCGATGTTGCTAGTATGAACTTTTTCAATCAAACCATCTTGTCGATAAAGCACTTGACCATAGTCTGTTGTATAGTTAGCGATAGTTTGCCGATGAATTAGAATTTCATTATTAAGAAAATCTGTTTCGATGAGAGAATCTTGGCAATGAGCAGCTAAACAACGAATTTTACGGTGAGTGACTTTACTGGCTGTGAGAGTAGCTACTACACCATTGGCAAACCCTAAAGTAGCAGTCACGTAATCTAAGTGCCTAGAGTTACCCGCACTACTACCACTAGCCGTTAATTTGACTACTGGTACGGCAGTTAATTCTAGTAACAAATCGATATCGTGAATCATCAAGTCGAAAACTACAGAAACATCATTAGCTCTCTGAGAATAAGGACTCATTCGACGAGCTTCTACAGCTAGTAGCTCTTCTGTTTTTAATACTTTGTCTAATTCTTGAAAAGCTGGATTAAATCTTTCTATATGTCCTACCTGCAAAATCCGATTAGCTTCGGCAGCAGCATTAACCAAAGATTCTGCTTCGCTAATACTAGCAGCGATCGGTTTTTCGATTAAAATGTGAACTCCTGCTTGTAAACAATCTATACCTACTTGGTGATGTAACCTAGTTGGTACAGCGATACAAACAGCGTCTACATAGGGTAAAAGGTCTTGATACCTTTCAAAAAAACGAACTCGATACTTACTGGCAATATCGAGTCCCCGTTCGACGTTAATATCAGATACTCCTACTAGTTCGACATCTTTAAGCAAACTAAGAATACGAGTATGATGTTGCCCCATGTTACCAACCCCAATTATACCCATACGGATCGATTGAGGGTTGACTTGGTTGGTCTGCGAAAAATTATTTGCCACTTAAATTTACTCCTACACCAATAGAGCTTTAATTAGCCCCGATCGAAATTACGCTAAATACTATCTTTTTTCAGTTTTTTCTCTCCAGAAACAGAAAGAAAAGTCTGGCTAATAACACCATCCAGATATTACCACAAGCAATCTTATGGTAAATATTTTTGACATTAAGTTGATTTGTTTGAACTAGTGAGTTAGTTATTTATATAAATTTACATTTTCGGCTCATGATAACCTAAATCGATGAAGTTTGTGTTTTTTTCGGCAATAAATAAGAATTTTTATCATTAATCTTGTTGATGTATTATGTACTTGACTACTCATATCGGTTAATATATAGTGAAAATTTAAGAAAATAGGGTAAATAAGTGCATCAGGAGGAAAGATGCAAACATATACTAAGTCAAGTAACCATAAATGGCTCTGTGCAGGTTCTCATGCTTCTATCTTCATTAGTATTTCAATCATTTCCATCGCAATTCCTATTCTCATTTATTTAAGTTCTGAGGATATTACCGTTAAAGAAAATGCCAAAGAAGCGATGAATTTCCATTTCAATGTGTGGCTTTACGGTGGTATTATTACCTTTTTAACTTTTATAACTTTTGGTTTACTTGGTTTCATCTTAGGACCAATTTGGGTTGTCTATCATTGGAGCTTATCAATTTGGGCAATTATTCATTGTCTGAGAAATCCCAGTCAAGAATTCCGCTATCCCTTTATTTTTCGGATCCTCTAACAGCAAGATCGCTAATCAAATTTTAGGATATTAAGGTAAGTATTGTTTTTGCTAGCCTCGGTAATCGCCGAGGCTTTTGCTATTGGCTTTTACCATAATCAATATTTATTGGTTATATATTTTTATCTAATTCATCTAAACTTCACACAACTTTACAGTTTCGATATAATCAAACAGAACAAAAAATAAACTCGATCGATAGTCTAAAAGAAGATGAACCAAATCTATTCATTAACACGAAAGACCCCATCCCACTCTATTCTAGAGAGTGTAGTCAATCGCAAGTGGATTTCTGCCTTTGCTCATGCTTCTGTTTTTATTAGTACTTTAATCCTTTCTATCGGCATTCCCCTCTTCATTTATCTCGATTCTGAAGATCTTATCGTTAAAGAAAACACCAAAGAAGCAATTAATTTTCACTTAAATTTATGGCTTTACGGTGCGGCGATCGCTTTTATCTCCTTTCTTACCTTTGGTATCGTAGGTCTTGTTTTATTTCCCATTTGGTTTCTCTATCATTGGGGTTTATCAATTTGGGCAGTCATTTACTGTGTGAAAAATCCCGAACGGGTATTCCACTACCCCCTAATTTTCCGTCTGTTTTAAAATAATTAACCGCAGTGTGTCAAAATAGTTCGGAGTTCGGAGTTAAGCAAAATTCGGTCACCGTTACACCGCCTTTTAACGAACGGGGCGTACAAGCTCTTGAATTCGATTCAAGAGACAGCCCCTCCGGTGCCTGCGGGGCGCGAATGGAGCTTTAATCTTCTTTAATCTATGGATGTGAGCCTTAAGTTAGGGGTAATAGAAGCTCCATTGCGCGGGGGGCTTGTAAATTTTATGTTTATGAATCCGACAGTTAACTGTTTATTCTAACCCCATTCCCCGACCGGCGTTCCCCGGTAAAAGATGAATGTACTATTTCAATCTACTCGCCGTCGTCTAGCTCTTTGGTATACTGCTACCACTGCGGTACTTTTACTTCTGTTTGCTACAGGAGTCTATTTTTATGTTCGTAGCACTTTAATCGATCGCGTTGATGATACTCTCAAGCACGTAATAGAAGTAGTAGACCGTTCTCTAGTAATTCAGCCTATACCTGTCAAAGAAGGTAACTATCGACTTAATTTAGAAGCAAGTTTTCGACATAATGCTAATGCAGTAGAAGACGATCGCATAGACTTAGAATGGTTTAACCCTGAAGGAGAATTACTCTGGTCTACTTTTTCTGAACCTCTAGAACTTCCTTTACATCCCCATCGAAAAGGAGAAACCGTCTATTTAGAAGGGCATCATACTTTACGGCAGATTACGGAAAAGGTAGAATTAGGCGATCGACTCTTGGGCTATCTTAGAGTAAGTCATCCTTGGTTTGAAGTCACTAAACCTATTCGCCAGTTAACTAGGGATTTAATTATTGGTATTAGTCTGATGATTTTATCGGTGGGCACGCTCGGTTGGTTGCTTTCCGGTATTGCCATGCAACCAATACGAGATTCCTATCAGAGTTTAAAACAGTTTACTGCCGATGCTTCCCATGAGTTACGTAACCCCATAGCAACAATTCAAACCAACGTGCAGATGGCATTAGCTTATCCGGAAGCCGAACCCCAATTACAACAGAGACAGCTACGGACTATTGAAAGATTGACTAAAAGGTTAGGGAGTTTAGTTAACGATCTTTTATTTTTGGCTCGTTCTGATAGCGGTATGCTCCAAGTAGATTTTCAGCCCGTACCTTTAGATGCTTTACTAATCGAAGTAATAGAAGAACAAAGAGTTATAGCCGAGCAAAAAGGAATATTTCTTTCTCTACATATTGTCGAACCAAAATTAGATAAAAATTTAGATAATCTGAGTGACAGTCTGGTTTTGCCAGAAGATGTTTTTACTGTTCGAGGAGATTGGGATCAACTAGCTCGTCTATTCACTAATTTAATTGCTAATGCGATCGAGTATAGTAACAGTACTGACTCAGAAACCAGAAAAAATCAACCAGAAACTTCTGTTGAAGTAGAATTAGAACAGATCGAATCGACCCAGCGAGGAGGAAAAGATAACTATTCTTATCTACAAATAAGAGTTAAAGATACGGGGAATGGTATTGCTGAATCCGATCTGCCTTATATCTTCGATCGCTTTTACCGTCTCGATCCTGCCCGTACTCATAATCGAGAAATTACTACAGCTACAGGGGCAGGTTTAGGTTTGGCAATTGCTAGAGCGATCGTCGAAAATCATCATGGAAAAATTACCGTCGAGAGCATTCTCCATCAAGGAACAACTTTTATAGTTACTCTTCCAAGTTTTCCACAGAAGTAATCACTTTTCCCCAGAAATAAGCAAGTTTTCCACAATTTTTAGAAATTAATACCTAAGCTACTCTTATTTTTAAAATCTTAATAAACTTATATTAATTAAAGCTTAATTAAGAGAAAATTAACCTCGAAGTTACCAAGTTGTACGGTTACTATTTTTTATTTATACTGCTTTTATTACTTATGTCAGAATTTACAGTAGGCGACCGCGTTAGGATAATTGCCTTGCCACCTTATATTAAAACTGCCGATCCTATGCCGATGTTGCGTCCTGCGGATACACTTATGATTGGGGAAGAAGGTACGGTGATCGATCGTCGTCCCGCAGGTTATTGGAGTGTGCGCTTCGATCGAGGTGCTTTTTTGTTAGAAAATAAGTACTTAGAGTTGATTTCGTAAATGCCCTCTAAACCATCTCCTGTTTTAAAATGGGCTGGAGTTGACACTCCCCGCTTTAGAAAAGCGCGGATTCTTGGTTAATCGACTCGCCATAACCCGACAGGATTGCAAGGGGCTGTCTCTTGAGCTTGGCTCAAGAGCTTGTACGCCCCGCTCCAACCGAACTAGAGGGCAAATCTCCCCAAGCGTTTAGGTCTAATTGCTCAGACCAGCTTCCCCAATGACCTTGGGTAGCTTTTTTAAGAATATTCAAACAAGCAATTAACCCAAGGAAAAATTTTTTTGACGATCTATATCAGCAATTTGAAATAGATAGAATTTTGGCATCTCGCGCTATTAATTCTAAAGGAAATAGTAGAGGAGCAATTAGAGAAATAATTATTACCAATTATTAGTAATAAGTCTGTAAAGATTCATAGTTCAGCTAGGAAATTTATTTTCTTTGACTTCTCGGGCAAATTTGTCCACAGCATTAGTAATTATTTCTCTTAGATTGACATAAGATTTGGCAAAAGGTGGTTGTTTGACTGATAATCCTAATAAATCCGCCGTTACTAACACTTGTCCATCACAGTGTACTCCTGCACCAATACCAATAGTAGGAATAGGAACTTTAGCCGTAATAGTAGCAGCTAACTCTTGAGGAATATGTTCTAGAACCAAAGCAAAAGCTCCTGCTTCAGCTAGAGCGATCGCTTCTGCTAAAATTCGGTTAGCTTCATATACGGTTTTTCCCTGCTGTTTGTAGCCAAGACGATGAACAGATTGAGGAGTTAAACCTACATGACCCATAACAGGAATACCTATCGTAGTTAATTCAGCCACTGTTTCCACCATTCGAGGATAACCCCCTTCAACTTTTACCCCAGCAACCCCCGTTTCTTTGAGTACTTTTCCTGCCGAATAAATAGCTTGAGAAATACTCTGTTGATAACTTAAAAAAGGCATATCGCATACTACTAAAGCTCGTTTTACTCCTCGACAGACAGCAGTAGTATGATGAATCATCTCCTCTAAAGTCACGGGTAAAGTAGTAGAATGACCTAAAGCTACCATAGCTAAAGAATCTCCCACTAGAATTACATCCACTCCTGCCTCATCTAATACATGAGCAATACTATAATCCCAGGCTGTAAGGGCGACGATCGATCTTTTTTCTTTTTTCCACTTGCTTAATTGTTGGATGGTAACTGCCATGTTTGGGGTATTAATTACATAATTACAGCCTAACGTCCAAGATAACGAGATGCCATGTTCATTGCATCAGCAATATCTACATCTCCATCTCCATCAGTATCTAAAAAGTTATTAAGAACTGGATTGGCAGCTCGAGCATTATGAGGATTATTGCCTGTTTTGAGGAAATTTAGCACTAAGGGAACCAAAATAGGTAAAAGACTGTTAATCGTCTGGGAATTTAATCCTGTTTTGTTACTAATTGTCGCAATCATATTTTGTAGCTGAGAACTGTTGAATAGAGTTTGTACGGCTAGGGGGCTAGCTTGAGTTCCCGCGAATTGATTGACAATTTGTTGTACTCGCTCTCCTCCTCCAACACTGCGTTTTTCTCTGAGGGCAGAACGGGTAAAATTACCAATAATAGACATAGCTGACTGTATATCATTATAATTGGCACTATTACTATTACTGTTACTAAGCTGTTGTACGGTTCCCAAAATACTACTTAGCTGGTTAGAATTTGCTTCTAGTTCGGGACTATCGATCGCGTTTAAAATTTGTTTAAACAGGCTCATATTTATTTACCCTTTTTACTTTTAAAAACTTTGTTCTCATCAATAGCCAATAGCGCAATAACTTGCCATCTAAACTTCTCAACCAAAGCGATCGCTATAAGGGATTGTTATCTGAAACTAATGACTAATAGTTTTATTTAATTATCTAGAGGGCGAATTTGTAAACTATCTTTCTCAGATTGTTCGAGGTTTATTTCCCATTTAGGAGGTGATGATTCCAAATTATATTGATAACTTGCCAAACATTGTTTTTGATGATTGAAAATATGCAATTCGTAACCATATTTTCGGGCAACTGTACCAAATTGATTGACAAAGCGATATCTTCCTAGGTAGTCTAATAAAGTCCAAAGTTGCCAGTTAACAGTCAAATTAATCTGTTTGCTTTCAGGATAGGCTAACCAATTGTTAATTAATCTACCCCCAAAAGGATCGAATTGCTGTATAGCCCACCAAAGACTAGGCAAGGTTATACCAGCAAAAGAACTAGTCCGTTCATTAGCTACTAAATTATTGCTAACTTTATTATTATTTTTAGTTAATAATTCTGCATCTAGCTTACGATCACAGCTATTTGTTGCTGTATAGTCCTCAGCCCGAGCAGAAGCAGCTCTACCAGCCAACAAAGAGCAAATAGTGAGGAAACAGATAATTGTCTTGGTCATTTCCAACTGGCTATTTACTTTCCATTATGAGCGAAAAAAAAATAAAGAGTCAACACGGGCTTAAATTTTTCATCAGTACTTATTAACTGGATTTACATTTTCGACAAACCAGGTTTTGATAATTTAGCTACCATTTCTGTGCGAGAGGAAACTTCCAATTTACGAACTAACCTAAAAAGTTGATAGCGTTTCGCTGCAAAATATTTGCCAACTTTACCAATAACATTTTGTTGAAGTTGTTTTTCGTTTTCAGCTTTGGCGATCGCCTTAAACAAAGACTGTAATGAATCTGCCATCACGATCTGTTAACCAAGTGTACTCTTTCGAGCTCTATTCACAACTAATCATAATTCCTATGATAGCGATAGTTTAGTTACAGGGGAATTAAATATCATGTCTCAGTACGCACATCCCGAAACACTAGTAGATACTCAATGGTTATCAAAACATCTAGACGATTCTAATATCCGTATCATTGAAATAGATATGAGTCCAGAAGCATACAATAATGGACATATTCCAGGTTCGATTTTTTGGCATGCTACCGCACTACAAAAACCCGATTTTAGTATTAACTTAGTTCCAACTGCTATAGAAGAATTACTGGCAAATTCTGGTATTGGTAATGATACTACCGTAGTTGCGGTTCATGGTAGTTTTGCTGCTACTTCTGGCTGTATTTTTTGGCTATTAAAAGTTTTCGGACATTCTGATGTCCGTATTTTAAATGGTGGTCGTCCCAAATGGATACAGGATGGCTATACTCTAACGACAGAGACAACAATTGTTACACCCACCAACTACCAAGTTAAATCTCTTGATGATAGTTTGAGAATATCATTAGTAGAAGTACAAAAATCACTAGATAAAAGCGATCGCGTTTTACTAGATGTTCGTACTCCTCAAGAATATTTTGGGGAATTATTTATGATGAACCCTCCCCAAGAAAACGAACGTGGGGGACATATTCCCAGTGCAGTAAATCTATATTACGAATTAGCGCATAATGATGACGGTACTTTTAAATCGGTTACTGAATTAGCCAAAATATTTCGCGAAAAAGGCATCACACCAGATAAATTGATTATTCCTTACTGTGCGGTAGGGGCACGTTCTGGACATATCTGGTTTATTTTGAAATACTTGTTAGGTTATCCCAAGGTAAAAAATTATGATGGCTCTTGGAATGCATGGAGTAGGCTTCCTAATTTACCTGTAGAAAAGTAAGAAAATATCTTCTATCACTCATCCCCCAACCTGTGCAATAATATTTCGGCTGCTGTAATATAGATTTTTGTCGATTATGGATGAAACAAATGGTAATATATCCAACGGAGATAAACCCAGTGGAAAAATTTTATCCTCATCGTCAGAAGAAATTATTGCTGCGTTAGAAACTCCCGTAGACTTTAACTTTGACTTACCCGATCCCGAAGATGAAGACATTAAGGAATTCGATTTCCAAAAACAAGTAGATGAGATTTGGAAAGTCTGCGATCGCTTCGATCTACAAACGGATATTTGGCGTGGGCGTATTTTACGGGCAGTTAGAGACAGGGAAAAGAAGGGTGGTGATGGTAGAGGTTCTGGTTTTCTCAATTGGCTTAAAAACAGAGAAATTACCAAGTCTCAAGCCTATGCTTTAATCCAATTAGCTAATAGTGCAGATACTCTTTTAGCAGAAGGAACATTAGACCCCAAGAGTATTAATAATTTTAGTAAGAATGCATTTGTCGAAACAGCTAAATCGAGTCCAGAAATACAACAACTAGTTAGTGAAGCTGCCCAAAAAGGCGATCGCATTACCAGACGAGAAGTCAAACAATTGTCCGATGAATGGACGGCAATGAGTTCGGAATTGCTACCAGAAGAAATTAAAGAAAAAGCTTCAGAGGGGATATTACCTGCCCGTCATCTTGCCCCTCTGGTTAGAGAAATGGAAAAATTACCCGATATCCATTTGGGAGAAATTCAAAAAGAAATAGCCGAGTCTCCAAATATCGATACGGTTAAGCTAATGACCACAGAGGCAAAAAATTTAGCCAAATATTTGGATGCTGCTGCCCAAGTACAAACCCTCAGAGACTCTCCTGTAGATCTAGAATTGGCACTAGAAGAAGCCATGGGCTTAGAGTGTATCAATACCGCAGCAGATTTAGTTAAACAAGCCAATAATTTAGAACAAACCGTCGGTAAACTCTATACTACCTGGAAACGAATGGGCAGTTTAGCCGATCGCTTGTATGTAGAAACTGGTGCTTCTAATCCTCACCTACGCTCTTTACTTACTTGTCTAGATACTCTTACTAATGAGACTATTGAAGTTCATTTAGACGAAGGAGGCGATCGTGTAGTCCGTCTGAAAATAATATCGGAAGGGGACTCTGATTCTTCTCAAGGGTAGTTTTTTCCTAACTAACCTGAGTTCGGGATAAGCTATAAACCTTATTCTTTTGTTTAAAATCTATGTCTCGTCAGCGATCGATTTTAATAAACCGCAGAGGGCACAGAGAGCGCAGAGAGAGGATTATTGGTTATGTTTCATGATTAATCGGTGAAGGGGTAAGGGAGGTTCGATCGCGTTTGTCAATTTAAGTAGCATAAAATGATGATGCTAAATTGCCTTAACCCGAACTGATGTTAACTAATTTGAGTTCAGGATAAGCTATAAATCTTATTCTTTCATTTAAAATCAATGAAGTTACTTTGGCAAAAGGTCTAATGATGTCTGAGGAAAAAGTTGTTATCGTCGGCGGAGGGCCAGCAGGGTTAGGGGCAGCTTTAATGCTTGCCAAAAGAGGTTGGACGGATATTACTGTTCTCGAAAAAAGACCATCGGCAAATTATTACGAACCAGATAAATCTTTTAGTTATCAAATTGATGGTCGAGGGCAAAAATTAACCGATTTATTAGGATTAACTACCAAACTAGCCGATCTGAGTGTTCCTAATACTGACTTTTACTTTACTCTTATTCAAAAAGACGGCACCAGAAAAACGACTAAATTACCTATTGCTGATTCTCAACCCAAATTTTATATCTTTTAGTTGGCTCGATCGTATTGGTTCTAGTGTTGATTTTTTTATCAATATCCTGATTTTAAAAAGCTCATAACTAATTGAACGTTAATTAACATCAGTTCTGGTTAAGCCAATCTAGCTTAAAATAAAGCATTAACTGAATTTACTTACCGAATCGAACCTCCTTTAAACCCTAAAAGATCGATTATGAAACATAACCAATAAATCCCTCTCTGCGCTCTCTGCGCCCTCTGCGGTTAGTAAAAAAAATCTTGGATAGAGGCAAAAATTTTCAACCAAAAAGCAATGGTTTCAGCTTATCCCGAACTCAGGTTAAATTCGATCGTAGAGAGCGATAATTTGACTAGTAACTTCTTCGATACTTAAACCATCAGTAACTATCTCGATCGCATCTTTGGCTTTCTTTAAAGGTGCAATGGGACGATTACTATCTCGTTCGTCTCGCTGTTGAATATCTCGAGCGAGTTGTTCTATAGTAATGTCTTCTCTACCTTGATTTTGTAAGTCCTGCCAGCGTCTTCTCGCTCTTTCTCGAACTGAAGCAGTAAGAAAAATTTTTAATTCGGCATCGGGAAAAACTTTAGTACCAATATCTCTTCCTTCAGCAATAATTCCCCCCTCTTCGCCGTACCTCTGCTGTTGTTTGACTAATTGCTCCCGAACGGCACCAATAGCAGCAATTTTAGAGACATTAGCAGTTACCTCAGGAGTGCGAATAACTTGGGTGACTTCTTGACCATTAATATAGACACACGGTGGTAAATTAGCAGCATTAGGCGGAATAAGCTCGATTTTTATTTTCTCAACTAAAGAAGCGATCGCTTGTTCTTCATCTATGGCAATTCCCGACTCCATTACTAACCAGGTGACAGCACGATACATTGCACCCGTATCTAGATAGAGTAACCCTAGCTTACGAGCAACTTTCCTGGTAACAGTAGATTTCCCTGCTCCTGCTGGCCCATCTATCGCTATAATTGGTTGACGCTGACGCAACAAAATATTATCGATTAAACGAGTAGAACTAACGTAAGCAGCGATCGCCATTAACCCCGTTTTCTCGATTTTCTCTATAGGCTGAAGATTTTCGGGATCGACTAACTCGATATACTGAACTTTAACTTCTGGTACAGTAGCTAATTGTTTCCGTGCCAAATTAATTAAAGTATTTGCATCTTTCATTCCTGCTTTAAATTCTCGTTCTACTTGTTGCAAACTACGATGAATTATTGTTGCTTGTTGTTTTTCTACTTCAGTTAAATATTGATTACGAGAACTTAAAGCCAGTCCCGAACTTTCCCTGACAATAGGACAACCAACTATCTCTACAGGAAGGTTAAGATCGCGAACCAAACGACGAATAATTGCTAATTGTTGAGCGTCTTTTTCGCCAAAGTAAGCGCGATCGGGCTGTACGATATTAAAGAGCTTAGTCACGATAGTTGCTACTCCAGTAAAATGTCCTGGGCGAAATTTACCGCATAAAACCGAGGTCATTGTGGCTGGCGGAACCACCGTGGTAGTGGTTGCTTGAGACTCAGTGTCTCCAGCTATGCCTATTTCTTCTTGTGTGGGCGCAAATACTACCTGAACTCCCAATTTTTGACACTGTTGACAATCCTGTTCTAATTGTCGTGGATAGGCTTGTAAGTCTTCTGTTGGGGTAAATTGAAGAGGGTTAACAAAAATACTGACTACCACTAAATCATTTTCAGCGATCGCTCGCTTAATTAGGCTAATATGTCCTTTATGTAACGCTCCCATCGTCGGCACTAAACCAATTTTCCGTCCGTGTCTTTGACTGGCTAAATAAGAACGCAACTCTTTAACCTTTGGCAAAAGTAACACTTTGACACCTCTTCAACATTACAAAAAAGAACAAGGGCGTTGAATATAACGCCCTCAAACAGTTTAGATCGCTTATGAAAAGTCTTAAAAATATCTTGAATTATATCTTAGTACTTGTAATCTTACTGGCACTACTCCATGATGAATCATGCCGATATTACTAGCAGCAGCAGTAGATAGATCGATTACTCTTCCTTTGATAAAAGGCCCGCGATCGTTAATACGCACGACTACCGAGCGACCATTATTGACATTAGTTACTTTAACTCTAGTGCCGAATGGTAAACTGCGATGAGCAGCAGTAAGAGCATACTGATTATATCTTTCTCCATTAGCAGTCCGACGACCATGAAAACTCGAACCATACCAAGAAGCTTTTCCACTATATACTGAGTGTGCTACGTATAACGGCTCTAAGTTAGCTCCATTCGATTGCTCAATATTATGATTATTTTTGGTTTTGTTTAATTTTTTAGTTTGGATTGAATCAAATTTTACTTGACTATTTTCTTTGTTAAAATCTCGCGATAATTTGTGTTGAAAACTAAGTTTTTTTTGTGATTTGGTTGTTAAACCCTGGGCAGGATAGTTATGGACAATAAAAGATGTTCCAGAGATAAAAACTAAAGTAAAAAGGCTAAGTAAATTTTTATTAATCATATTTTTTTATTCAACTTTACAGTCAAGTTTATAACTCGTATTTACAGTTGACCGCGCTGTTTATCACACACTAAAAGTGATTGTTTAAAGCTGGCGAGAAGATTATCAAGTAAATGTAAAAATACGGATAAAAGTATTTTTGTATCGAATAAATACTGTAATTAGCAAAAGCGATCGCCGTAGGCGGCAGGCTGCGCCCGATCGCGCCTTTGAGATGGGAAAAAAAGTTTAGATACAACAGCCTAAGATATAATCAATTGGCAGTCACCGAGATTTTTTGAGAATTTCTAACTGTGTTTTGTCATTACATTTTCTTAAGCAATATCACAGATGGACTATAAACAAGCTGGTGTCGATATAGAAGCAGGGCGTTCTTTTGTCGAACGAATTAAACAGGATGTACAAAGTACCTACCGTCCTGAAGTCTTGGGAGGACTGGGAGGCTTCGGGGGTTATTTTCAGCTACCCTCTGGATATCAAGAACCAGTTTTAGTTTCGGGTACCGATGGAGTAGGAACTAAACTTAAAATTGCCCATGCCTTAAATCGTCACGATACAGTAGGCATCGATCTAGTTGCCATGTGTGTTAATGATATCCTTACTTCTTCGGCCGAACCGCTATTTTTCTTGGACTATTTAGCGACAGGTAAACTAAATCCGCAACAACTAGCTGAAGTAGTTCGAGGTATTGTAGAAGGATGTCGTCAAAGTGGTTGCACCCTTTTAGGCGGAGAAACCGCAGAAATGCCTGGGTTTTATCAGTTGGGAGAATACGACATCGCGGGTTTTTGTGTTGGTATAGTAGAAAAAAGCAAATTATTAGATGGTTCGCAAGTGCAAGTAGGAGATATCGCCATCGGTTTAGCTAGTTCGGGAGTACATAGTAATGGTTTTAGTTTAGTGAGAAAGATTATCGAAACTAATGATTTATCCTGGAGCGATCGCCCTAAAATATTGGGGGGGCCAACTCTAGGCGAAGCTTTACTTACCCCTACCCAAATCTATGTCAAACCGATCTTAGAGGCTTTGAAAACAGATATAGATATTCACGGCATGGCACATATTACTGGTGGCGGTTTGCCAGAGAATTTACCCCGTTGTTTGGGTCGAGGTAAGTCTGTTAAAGTGAATCTCAATAGCTGGTCGGTTTTGCCTATTTTTCAATGGTTAGCAGAAGTAGGGAATGTTCGTGCTGAAGCGATGCTAGAAACCTTTAACATGGGTATTGGTTTTGTAGTAATTGTTCCCCCAGAACAAGCAGAGTTTACTATTAATTGGTTCGAGTCCCAAAAAATTGCTGCTTACTCGATCGCTAAGGTTATAGAAGGAGATGGCAACCTAACCCTAGCTTAGCTTGTCGGCGGGAAGCCCGACATCCGTATTGCGGAGTAATCGGTGTGCGGATGAAAGCCGACGCGATACGGACATCTCACGGTGCGGAAGACGCTTCCGCACCCGTGTCCTCAACTTATTGGTCATACTTTATTTTCTAGCAAAAGGTTTTAATCTATCAGTTATAACTGGAATTTTTAAATATAAAACTTTACTTAAAAAATAATACATTCAAGTTTTTAAGTAAAGTTTTTTGGTAAAATACAGATATTAATACAAGCTTTTTTATCAGTTGTGAAACTAGCTTACCAGTATAAATTACGACCTAATAAACAACAAATAGAAGTCCTGGAAAAATGGCTTGATTTATTGCGTCGTCAATACAACTATAGGCTAGGCGAACGTTTTAACTGGTACGAACAAAATAGAAATAGTATTAATTATTGTCCTTTGATTTGTCACCTGCCACAACTCAAAGATCAACCTGATTATTACACTCAAAAAAAAGATTTAATCAATACCAAAAAGTTATTTCTTGAATATAAGACTATTCACTCCCAGGTACTTCAAGATGTTATCAAAAGAGTCAAATTAACTTTTGATAGATGGCTAAAAGGAGACAGTAAAAAAAGGCGTTCTGGCAAGCCAAGATTTAAGGGAGTTGGTAGGTATCATTCCTTTACCTATCCTCAAATCAAGCAAGATTGCATTAATGGAAACAAAATAAAGTTACCAAAAATAGGATTCGTAAAGTTTATTCAACATCGACCTATTCCAGACGGCTTTAAGATTAAAACTGCTACTGTTATACGAAAAGCTGATGGCTACTATGTCATCTTGTCTCTTGAGGATAAATCAGTACCATCTCCCGACATCAGGATAATTCCCAATCTTGATAATACTATTGGGATTGATATGGGGTTAAAGGCGTTTTTAATAGATAGCCAGGGGCAAGAAATTGAAATACCTCAATACTACCGTCAAGCTCAAAAACAGTTAAGAGTAAAACAGAAAGCAGTATCGAGGAAAATCAAAGGAAGTAATAGAAGAAAAAAAGCAATTAACAAGCTAGCCAAACGACATCAAAAAGTAGCAAATACTAGAAAAGATTTTCACTATAAAACTGCTAAGGGGCTGCTAGAGAAAAACGATGTTATAGCTCATGAAAAGTTAAACATTAAAGCTTTGGCAAAAACTAAACTGGCAAAATCTATCAATGACGCTGGCTGGGGTCAATTTCTAACTATCTTGGCAAGCAAAGCTGAGAAAGCTGGTTTGCTAACAGTAGCAGTTAAACCCCACGGCACTAGTCAAGAATGTTCTTGTTGTGGTCACACTGTCAAAAAAACCTTGTCAGATAGATGGCATTCTTGTCCTCACTGTGGTTTTGAAGCAGATAGAGACTTGAATGCAGCGATAAACATCAAAAATAGAGCGGTAGGGCATTCCGTTCTTAAAGCTCATCGAGTATCCGAAGCAATAGCTGGAGTTGGTGAGAAGCCTACGCCCGTATTCTTTGAA
Organism: Xenococcaceae cyanobacterium MO_188.B32; assembly: GCA_030065635.1. Lineage (GTDB taxonomy): Bacteria > Cyanobacteriota > Cyanobacteriia > Cyanobacteriales > Xenococcaceae > JASJDJ01. Next base: position 11,131 of record JASJDJ010000102.1, on the reverse strand, counting down.
TCGGCGTAGGAGTATGTCACTAGTCTTCTTTTTTGGTTGAGTTAAATATAAATAACCTTGATTTGGAGATGCTTATAGGTGAATACCTTCTCAATTCGTACTCTCTTTCTTACTCGTTATACTCCCTACCCACCCATAGGAGGCGCACCTTTACGTAATTGGCAAAATATTAATGCTATGAGGAAGTATGGTTCTGTTGCTATAGTTTCCATTTCTCGTGAAAATCCTCAACCTCAAAAAATTCCCGAAGTCGAGCTATGGCATCATGACAATATTACTAAAAGAAAACTTTCTCGTTGGGATAAGTGGGAACGCCAATTCTGGTGGCTGCGTCCTGATGGTCTTCCAGAAATAGACTTGTTATATACGATCGCTACTGCTAGAGAATTAGATAAAATCCTAGCTAAATTCCAGCCCGAGTTAGTTATTTTTGAGGAAATTTGGCTCTATCGTTATTTCAAACTAACTAAGCGTCATAACTGCCTGACTATTTTTGATAATCACAATGTAGAAACTAATTTATTTGAACAGACTTATGGTAAAACCAAACTCAAACTCCCCAGACTAAAATCGATCGAAGGTAAATTCATTCGTCAAGCCAATCAAGTCTGGGCCTGTAGCCAAGATGATGCCAATCTCCTCCAACAATCTTATAAAAAGATAAAAGACACTTACGTTATTCCTAACAGCATTGATGTCGAGCAATATAAAAATATTAAATCTAAACAGTGTCAACCACCACCAGAATTAAAAGATACTCACCCCAATATTCTTTTTCTCGGTCAATACAATTATCCACCCAACGCCATAGCTGCTAAGTTATTAATTGAGGAAATTTATCCCCAACTCAAGCAGCGATATCCCAACTGTCGCCTATTACTTGTAGGACGCAATCAAAGTAAATTTATGGTTCAAGCTGCGGAAAAAGAGCCTGGAATTATTGTTACAGGAAGTGTTCCAGATGTTAAACCCTATTTAGCTGCTGCCAATATGATGATTGTGCCGTTACTTCAGGGTAGTGGAACTCGCCTCAAAATTCTCGAAGCATTTGCTGCTGGTTGCCCTGTAGTTAGTACCAATCAGGGAGCTAAAGGACTAAAAGCCATTGATGGAGAGCATTTACTGATTAGAGATAGTATCGATGAGTTAGTAGCTGGTGTCTGTCAACTTTTGTCAGAGCCTTCTTTAGCAGAAAAGCTAAGTGATTCTGCTTATGAATTAGTTAAGGCAGAATATTCTTGGTCAGCAGTAAGTCACAAGATCGATCGAGCTATACAAGATTTATTTGGGGACAAATAATGCTAGGGCGATAAAATACTCAAACTCACATTTTCTCCATCGCTCAATGGTTTACTACTAAGAACTACTAATTTCGTTCCTGGTTGAATACCCTTGGTAATTTCTACTCTACCATTAGCTCGATCGCCCAATTGCACTGGTTGTTTTTTCACACTAGCTTGTCTTGTTTCTTTTACTTCATTGACAACAAAGACATAGTTAGTACCATTTTCTTCAATAATGGCTGATTCTGGGACTAAGACTCTCTGTTGTCTGGCAGATAAAAAAGTTACTCTAGCTAGCAATCCGCCTTTAATTTGTCTGTTGGGATTAGCAACAATCACTTCTACTGATATCTGACGCGCGGTAGAATCGGCAAGAGGAGCAATACTAGTTACTCTGCCTGAAAAATGATCGGCAGCAAAAGCGTCCAATTTTACTCGTACTTCTTGTCCGAGATTAATACTACCCAAATCTAGTTCTGATACAGGAACGATAACTTTAACTCTACTAAAATCTCCTATTTGTAATACTTCTTCTCCTGGCTGAATTAAATTTCCTGGTTCCTTGGTTTTGGTTGTTACTACCCCGTCAATAGGCGCAGTCAAAGTACTAAAAGTTTGTCGTTGTTGTTGTTCGGCGATCGCAGCTTTTTGTGCAGCAATCCTACCTATCGCAGCAGTAATTGCTTGTTTTTCGATATTAACTTCTTCTCTAGCTGAAAGCACAGCTTTTTGAGCCACTTTAGCTGCTGTTTGAAAAGATTCTGCTTGTTGTTGGGCAATTAATCCTGTTTTCGCCAATTCTACATATCTGGTTGCGTCGTTTTCTGCTTGTTCTAGCTGTACTATTGCTTCTTCTAGTTGAATTTGAGCGTTTTTGACTTGGATTTTGGCTCTGGCTAATTCCGATTCTAGGGTAGCTAGTTCTGCTTGTTCTCTATTTACAGCTACTGCTAACAAATTATCGTCTAGTCTGGCTATAATCTGTCCCTGTCTGACAGAATCTCCTACATCAACTGATAGACTTAATAGTCTTCCTTCCACTTGCGATCGTACTGATACTTGATGGACTGGTGCAGTTGTACCTATATACTCAATTTCTGGTTTTAGCGAACCCAAATCCGCAGTCTCTACATCTACATTAGTAATCGTGTTCTCTAAAGAATTATTTTGTTGAGTTTGAGCCGAAGTTTGTTGCTGTGGCAAAAAACTACACCCAGTTAGAGGCAATAGAGCAGAAATCACTAAAAACAACCAACTTCTCATCATCAGCTACGAACCCAAATTAATTCTTTCTTTATGATGACCAAAAAAGTGATTCAGTGGCTATTTTTCTACTTTAAAAAGCTAAGAGCTAATAGCTGATAGCTATTAGCTCTTAAAACTCATGAAAAATTTGGTCGGTTTATAATCCTAGACGATACTAAACACTAAAACGAAGCCCAAAACAGCAGCAAATACAATCAGGGCGTAGAATTGAGCGCGTCCAGTTTCTAGATATTTTAAACCTTCGCCACTCAACAAAGTAGCTAAACCAGTCAAGTTAACTGCTCCATCTACCACGCGGGAATCTACTTCCATAATCTGCCGTGCTAAGCGACGAGAACCCAAAACAAATAGTTGTTCGTAAATTTCATCGAAGTACCACTTGTTGAGGGATAATTTGTAAAGGGCTGGATATTTTTTGGCGATCGCGACGGGGTCGATTTTCTTAGCTCGATAAGTCAAGAAAGCCACGACAATACCTACTGTAGCAATAGCTACAGAGAGCCCTGCCATAATCCCAAATTCTGTCCAGTCAAATTGACCGGCCTCGGCTGCTATTTCCCCTAAAGTTTCACTGGGGGCATGAATAAACTCTTCAAAGTTATTCGCCCAAGGACGACCAATTAAACCAACGGCCACGGAAGGAATTGCTAAGACGACTAAAGGCAAAGCCATAGTCAAAGGAGATTCGTGAGGAGAATCACTATGACCATGGTCTTCATTTTCTTTAGGATCCATTGCTCCAGGGCCAAACACAACTCCTGATGCAGCTAATAATTGCTGGCGAATCCCCGTATCGTTACCGCGAAACTCTCCTTCAAAGGTCATAAAGTACATACGGAACATATAAAAAGCTGTCAGTCCCGCAGTTGCCCAACCGACAAACCATAAAGTAGGATTAGCAGTCATGGCTTGTCCGAGAATTTCATCTTTTGACCAAAAACCAGCAAAAGGAGGAATACCACAAATTGCCAGAGTACCAATTAAGAAAGTAATCGCTGTGATAGGCATATACTTCCGTAGACCGCCCATCAAGCGCATATCCTGAGCTAGTACAGGATCGTGACCTACCACTGCTTCCATCCCATGAATTACTGACCCAGAACAAAGGAACAGCATTGCTTTAAAGTAAGCATGAGTCATCAGATGGAACAAACCAGCAGTGTAAGAACCAATGCCCATAGCCATTACCATGTAGCCCAATTGGGACATGGTGGAGTAGGCCAGCCCCTTCTTAATATCATTCTGAGTCAGAGCGATTGTCGCGCCCAAGAAAGCGGTAAATGCTCCCGTATAGGCAATGGTATTCATCGCTATCGGAATATTTTCAAACACTGGATACATCCGAGCAATTAAAAATACCCCCGCAGCCACCATAGTAGCAGCGTGAATCAACGCTGAGATAGGAGTAGGACCTTCCATCGCATCGGGTAGCCACACATGGAGAGGAAATTGGGCTGATTTAGCAACAGGGCCTAAAAAGACTAAAACTGCAAATAGAGCAGCTAATCCAGACCATAAAGTACCAGAGGCGACTAATTCTTGTAGCCTTTCTCCCATTACCCCAAATTCAAAGCTACCTGTTGCCCAATACAAACCGAGCATACCCAGTAGTAAACCAAAGTCACCCACACGGTTAGTTACAAAGGCTTTTTGACAAGCATCAGCAGCAGGTTTGCGATCGAACCAGAAACCAATTAGTAGATACGAACACATACCTACCAGTTCCCAGAAGATGTAAATCTGTACCAAGTTAGGACTGATGACTAGACCTAACATGGAAGAACTGAAAATGCTCAAATAAGCATAAAAACGTACATAACCATCGTCATGAGCCATATAGCCATCGGTGTAAATCATCACCAAAAAAGCTACCGTGGTCACGATCACCAGCATCAAAGAACTGATGTGATCGATGGTGTAACCCATCGTCAGATGAAAGTCTCCTGCCGATGCCCATTCGATGGTGCGAGTATAAGCTGGATGTCCTTGAATCTGACTCCAGAGAATACCAAAAGACAATACCATTGCTGCTCCAGTAATGGAGACAATGAAAACGGCTACAATCTGTCGCAGATTGTTGGTTGCCTTATTTAAGGAAATTAGACCAATTCCCACTAGAGTTGCTCCTAGTAAGGGGAGAACAGGAATTAGCCAAGCATATTGATAAAGCGGTTCCATGCTAACTTCTAAATAAAATTGCTTCTCTAAGAAAGATAATTACTGCTAATTATTGTTACACATCAAATTACTTAACAATGTGTTTAGCGATCGCGGATATATCAAAAGTAATAATTTTTACTGGCAATCATCCTAATATTAATTGGTTAATTATAGGATATACGCAACTTTCATTTTGGTAAAGATTCAATCTTCAAGGTTAAAAGCATAAATTAAATTCTTTGTCTTGATTTTAACTTTGTTGTGTTATTGTCTGTTATCTGTTTTTAGGTGAATATTAAAGATCTTATCTAATTAAAATTTCGCTCGATTTTTTAACTTGCTACTTACCAAAAAGTATTAATCATCGCTCGGCTTCTCCTAACTATAAAGTCAGAACCAGTAAGGTATTGCCTACTTTCTCAGAGCAATATTTGATAACCGATCGATAGTAAATGTTTCAGGAAAGAGCTTGCTAATTTAGCTGAACTAAATTCATTAGATTTAGGTAAGATGTCTATTCCTGAGTTGTTTTATTAAATGGACTGCTAAGTCAGATTTATCAGTGATAATCCCTGCAACCCTTCGATCTTTCAGGAATTTTTTGATTATTTTTTCTTCATTAACTGTCCAAACCCATATAGATTTATTATTAATCCGAGCTATATCCAACCAAAACTTATTCAATAACTCAAATTGTAGTATCAAAAAGTCCCAGGCAATTAAATTGACATTACAATTAAAATTACTTGCTGTTTTTGAGTTTAAAATTATGCCTGTTTTGACTTGTGGATAATTTAATTTTATGGTTAATAAAGATTCTAACTGAAAAGACGTGACAATAAATTGTTCTATAGTTAGATATTCTAAAATCTGCGTAATAACATCAATTTCATAATCTTTTTCTTTAAGTTCTACATCTAATTTAATCTTTCCTTGTACTAGCTTTAATACTTCTACTAGGGTAGGAACTTGAAAACGTAAATCCCTAGCTAAATGATTAATTTCTTCGTAAGTTAATCGATTAATTCGTTTTTCGCCGATTAATTCATCATGAAATAAGATCGAGATATCATCTTTAGTTTTCCGAACATCTAGCTCGATCGCGTCTGCCCCAACCTCTATAGCTCTACGGTAAGATTCTAGGGTATTTTCTCGACAATTATCAGCAAATCCACGATGAGCAACGATCATGACAATTTATATATTAATGTTCGATAGCTATTAGCTTATGTTAATCGTTATATTTCAGAAAAATTTAGTTAGCGATCGCTCATAACTAATCCCAGTTAACTATTAACCGATTTTAAAGGTAAGTGAATGTAAAAAGTACTACCTTGACCTACAGTACTTTCTACCCAAATTTTGCCGTTGTGTTGTTCGATAATATGCTTGCAAATTGCTAAACCCAAACCCGTACCGCCCTTTTGACGGGAGTCGGAGGCATCTACTTGTTGAAAGCGATCGAAAATAGTCTGTAATTTGTTAGGGGGAATTCCTCTACCAGAGTCTTGTACTAAAATCTGTAACCAATCTAATTGTTTATCTGCCTTTATATAGATGGTTTGATTGGGTTCGGAGAACTTAATTGCATTACTTAGTAAATTAGTCAAGGTTTGTAAAATTCTGTCGGGGTCTATATATAAATTAATAGGTTCGGGAGTTGTTATTTCTAAACTTAAATTAATTTGTGCTTTTTCTGCCATAGGTTGCATAGTTTCTATAGCATGAGCAAGAAGTTTGATTATATCGTATTCAACCTGTTGCATGGTAATCTTACCCGACTTCATCCGTTCTAAGTCTAAAATCTCATTAACCAGACGGATGAGACGTTCGGTATTTTTGATCCCAATATTGAGGACTTGTTGACCTTGTTCGGTAAGAGTACCTAACTGACCAGAACCTAATAAATCTAAAGCTCCCATCATGGAAGTCATGGGGGTGCGTAGTTCATGACTGACTAGAGAAATAAATTCATTTTCTAGGCGTTTATGTTCGGTAATATCATTCATGATACTTAGGGTACAGGGAATACCAGCTAATTCAATTAACTCTACCGATAATAAAACCGTTTTGATTTCGCCATACTTGGTACGAAATTGAAACTCTTGATTGTGAACGAATCCTTTTTCTTGAGATTGTTTGACAATCTGTGCATAAGTTGCGTTCGCTGATTCTAAATCGATCTCTGCAATAGTATGACCCAAAATTTCTGCTTGAGTATAGTGGGTCATAGAGAGAAAACTACTGTTAACATCCAGAAAACGTCCTTCTGCTATAGTAGCGATCGCGATCGGGTTGGGACAAGAACGAAAGGCTTTGGCAAATTTTTCTTCTGCAGCCGACCTTTCTTTAATTTCTTGCTGTAACTTATCGTTTTGTGTTTGTAGTTGTTTTTGCAGTTTACAGATGGTGAGATGAGTTTGTAAACGAGCTAGAACTTCTTCTACTTGGAATGGTTTAGTAATGTAGTCTACTCCACCTACTTGAAAGGCTTTAACTTTGTCTAACACATCTCCCAAAGCACTGATAAAAATTACGGGGATATCGCGAGTACGTTTATCAGCTTTTAATTTCTGACAAACCTCATAGCCATTCATTTGAGGCATTTTTACATCTAGTAAAATTAAGTCTGGTGGTACGGCGATCGCTCCTCGCAAACCAGTCGAGCCTTTGGTTACACTACGTACTTTATATCCTCTTTCCGTAAGCATTTGGGAAAGTAGAGCCAAGTTTTCTGGCGTATCATCAATAACCAAGATATCTGCAATGGGTTTGCCTGCTGACTGACTAGACATTTAATTAATAATTTTAGTTTGCTTCTAGTTATAGATTACAAGTTTAAGAATATAGACTATTGATTGTTAGATTACAAAAAAACACTACTTAACGTGAGTTTGATAAAAACCTAAATCTTGCAGAGGTTAGGGGTCAAGACAATTGGAATGCTAAGTAAATGTTAAAATTAACACAATATTGTTAGTCTTATCGATTATTTTAGCATTTTTAATTATTTCTATAAGTTGAGCTTACAAAATATAAATATCAAAGATCATTATCGTAGCGATCGACATAATTTAATTCAAGATTTTTACATTCCTTGCCTATCACAAACTACCTCATATAGTCGGGCAGTAGGTTATTTTTCTAGTACTTCTATAGTAACTGTTTCCCAAGGACTGGCTGCTTTAATTGAAGCTGGTGGTAAAATGCGTTTGGTAGCATCTCCTTGTCTTTCTCCCGAAGATATTAAAGCTATTGAAAAAGGTTTAAAACAAAGAGAAGAAGTTATCACTAAAGCAATAGTAAAAGAATTTGAAACTGTTGCCCAAGATAGATTAGCTTGTTTATCTTGGTTATTAAGTCAGGGTGTTTTAGATATTAAATTAGCAGTCGCTAATAATTTTAGTAACCCCGGTCTTTATCATGAAAAAATTGGCATTTTAACAGATGGTAATAATAATAAAATAGTATTTACTGGTTCAATCAATGAAACGCGATCGGGATTAATTGATAACTTTGAAAATATCGAAGTATTTTGTTCTTGGCGAGGAGAAGAGGCAAAAAGAGTCGAACGGATAGCTAAGGATTTTGAGAAGCTATGGGACAATAAAACTCGTAATGTAGAAATTATCGATTTTCCTGAAGCAGCTAGCCGAAAATTATTACAATATTGTCCTTACAATAAGCCTACTGTTAACTATCCCAAAATAGCCCGCAAAAAATCCAAGTCAGTAGCAGAACCAGATAGGGATTATGAAATAGATGATAGCAATATTATAAAACCAAAATCATCACTTCATGGTTTAGATATTAATTTAAGACCTTATCAAGAAGAGGCACTAATTAAATTCAAGGCTGCTGATAATAGAGGTATTTTAGCTATGGCAACTGGGGCTGGTAAAACTATTACTGCTTTAGCTTGTGCTACTAGTTTAGAAGATTTAGAGCTTATTTTTATTGTTGTTCCTCTTAATGATTTAGTCTATCAATGGGTAGAGGAGATTAAGAAACTTACAGATTTTTATCAACCAATAGTAGCAGTAGATAAATCTCAAATCTGGAAGAAACAACTATATAGAAAACTAAATTTGATTCATGGAGGTCTACAAGAAGAAAGAAGATTACCCACAATTATAGTTGGAACTTATCAAGGACTGTCTAAGTTCCCTGTTACCGAATTGATAAATGACGCAGGAGGTTTACCTATAAAGTCTCTCATAATTGCAGATGAAGTTCATAATGCAGGGGCAAAAGAATATCGCAGAATCTTAAGAGATGACTTTACCTACCGCTTAGGTTTATCTGCTACGCCCATACGTCCTCACGATGAAGAGGGAACAGAATTTGTTTTAGACTATTTTGGCAATATTATTTACGAGTTGGGGTTAAAAAGAGCTATTGAGTTAGGTATTCTTTGTCAGTATAAATATTATGTTTATGTTGTTACTCTAACCGATGCGGAAAATGAAGAGTATCAAGAACTTACAAAAAAAATTAACCGATTATTCAAAAGTGGTAAAGATCTAGAAAACGAAACTATAAAAGAATATACCATAAAGAGAGCGCGTATTATTAAATCTGCTAGTGATAAGATTAATATTCTCGATCGCATCATTCAAGATCATCCTTTAAGAAAAGGCATGATCTATTGTTATCCAACTAGACAAGCAAATATTGTATGTCATCAACTATCTCAAAAAGGAATGATAGTCGCCCGTTTTACATCTGAAGAAAAAAAACAACGTCCTCAAATATTGAGTGATTTTAGTAAAGGTCGTCTTGATGCCTTAGTAGCTGTAGGATGTCTAGATGAAGGGGTAAACATACCTGCTGCCCAAGAAGCGATAATATTAGCTAGCGATACTTCAGAACGTCAATTTATTCAACGTCGAGGCAGAATTTTAAGGAAAGCTTCTAATAAAGAAATAGCAACTCTTATTGATATACTTGTAGTGCCACCAATAGAAGATGAACAAGTAAAGTTAATTGTATCGGAAGTGAAAAGAATTAAGCATTTTGCTAAAACTGCTAGTAATAGAGCCTCAGTTATTACTAAGCTAGGAAAAGAATTATCTCATTATGGAATTACCTACTCTGATTTAATCTAACTATTTTACATTTATGGACGAAAAAATTAAGGAACTATCTAAAAAGCATAATATTCCCGCAGCTTTATTGAAAAAGGCGATAGAGATGGAAAAGGAAAAGGTAGTTTTAAAAAACCGCCAGTTAGTTCCTAAAATCATACAACTGATTGAAAAATACTCAGAAGCATCAGATTAATAAAGGATGGAAATAAGTGACGCTACGAATTAAGAAAATCCATCTGCAAAATTGGAAATGCTACCAAAATCAAGTTATTGAGTTCGATCTTGATACTGATAAAAATATTTGGGTAATTTGGGGATTAAACGGCTATGGTAAGACTTCAATACTAGAAGCGGTTTTATGGTGTCTTTACGGAAATGAGATAGTTTCACTTAAAAAGCTAATTAAAGCGGAAGTAGATTCAGACTTACAGGAAGAAAAGCAAGGATATTTTCATTATCCTAGTGTCAAAGTAAATCCTGAATTAGAATTGTCAGTTAGCTTGACTCTGCAAAATAAAAATAAAAGCTACATTATAAGTCGAACAGCAAAAAGAGTTAAAAGAGGGAAAACTTTTTATGCTGAAGTTTCAGAAGCTTCTTTTAATTTGAATGGTAAAGTAAAAACTGATTCGCGGGAACGTATAGATTTGCTTTTACCTCGTTCTTGTAAAGAATTATTTTTTTTGATGGTGAAAAAATCAAGGAATATTCTAATGTTACTCAGACTAAAGAAACACGAAAAGCAATAGAAAGTATTTTAGGTATTCCAGAGATTGTTAATCTCAAAAAAGATACTGAAAATACAGTCAAAAAGTTTGAAGAACAAATTAATAATGCTAAATATAACGATCGACAATTACAAGATATCAATGCTAAGTTATTTCAGCTAACCCATGAGATTGCTACCAGAGAAGATCGAATACAAGCAGCAATTGAAGAATACAACCAAGGAATAAAAATCCTTAACGATGTGAAAGAGAGGGCTAATCAAGTAACAGAATTACGCGATAAATTAAAAAAAATACAGGAATTAAACAGCCAACAAAAAAGATTAATTGAACAAGTGGAAAAAGCCGATCGGGATATAGCTAAAGTTCTAGAAGTCGCTTCTATTCCTATGATGCGGAAATTTGTCAAAGAGATGGCAGATGATTTACAAACTAAAACTTTGACTAACACCAGGATCTCTATATCGGTTAACCAATTAAGTACTTCAACAAAATTAATTGTATATTTTAATAAATTCTAGTAAGAATAATTTTAGACTGAAATTTAACAAGGATGCTCGCTATTATCAATCAGCGATCGCGACCAGAGAAGATTGAAGAAAAT
>JASJDJ010000281.1 GCA_030065635.1 Xenococcaceae cyanobacterium MO_188.B32 | reverse complement strand
CTTTATGATTGGTCTGTTTTTCCCAATTACTGACTAAAGTGCGAAATGCCTCATCTTCTTCTAGATTAAAACCTTTGTCCCACCAGATATTAAGCGTAGTAGTTTCCTTAGAAGATTCGGCTCTCGATGCTTGTTCTATTAATTAATAGCTAATTTTTTGAAAAATAAATTGAATTTTCTAGTTGAATTTATACGGATAATTTGTAATGATAAATTCCTGCAATGAAATTGCTTATCAAGCCAAATATTTTATGACGATTTCGATAGGAATAAGACAAAATTTTAATTAAGATATTTTCTCTTTTGTGAACCGGGCGACAAACTGTCGATTCTGATACTTCCCAATCAAGTCCAATCTGAGAATAAGAGCGATATTCTCTCCAATATTCAAATGCTATTAAAACTCGATCTTCAATCCTTAATTCAGGGGGACAACCTGGTTTCTTTTTGCCAGCTTCTTTATCTTTCTTTTGATTTTTGACTTTTGAATGCGTGACTTTCAAGACAGTTCTAATAAGACGAGCTTCATCTAGAGATTTTAAAACTAAATTTACTCTTTGATTTTCATCGGAATCGGGATAGTGCTATACTTTCGCAGTTTTTTGTCTGAGATTGCGAGTATAGATACCTAGGAAGAATAGCTGGGTAAGTTCTCGGAGGCTCCTAATGATAGAGTAGACCTTGACTTTAAGAAGTATAGACGTAGTAAGATTTAATTCAAACGAACTCCAGCTTAAACTACGTCTGATACTCAATCCTGATAATCTAACCAGGTTAATCTGTAATAGCGTTAAGCAGTACTTCTGCCAAGGTAGTATCTTCCATGTCCTCGATGGTAATCGTATCAACGATATCGAATTTAGCACCGGCAGATTCTAGTTGATCGTCTAAAGCTTTAAGAAATTGGGTCGCTTTGGCATCTTTCCCAACTTGAATCAGAGAAATACCCAATTCTTCATCTCGATCGATCTGACGAGAGGCTTCAATGATTATCCGCATAACTGATTTATAGTCATCGGGTTCGCCATCAGTAATAACTAAGATGGTTTCTCCGTTAGCTTTTGCTTCTCCTGCTGCTTTCCGTTGAAAATAGTTATTAAGAGCATCTTGCAGAACGCTGGCTAAATCGGTGCGTCCCATCGGTTCATTTTCTTGATAAATTTGACTTACTTTGTCAGAAGTAACGTTATCGTATCTTCTAAAACGACCAGAAAATAAGTAGACTGTAATCCCGTCAGGATCGATTTCCTCGCACTTTCTTGCCAAAGCTAAAGTAGACTCTTGCGCTGCATCCCAACGAGTTTTACCCCCTATTTGATCGTTTGTAGACATACTGCCACTTTTATCAATGATTAAAGTGTAATCGCGGTCTTCAACAATAGAACCTTCAGCCATCTATCCAATCACCTTCTTTATTTGTATTCCTCATCCAGGGTATTACAAGGTTGCAATAAAGCTAGAAAAATCAAAAATTTTCACAGAATTTCAGCTAATAATTAATCGATCGTAAAAATTTAGGTAACTATAGCTAAAACTTCCCAACAATGTAAACAAATATTGCAACCCTTCTTTGAAAAACATTTAGATATTGTCTAGTCTTAAATCAGAGAGTTAACCTAAATACATATATTGGCAATTTGAAACTATAAAAGGTGGAATTGATGGATCGAGAATTTTCAAAATATCGAATGATCTGTACTCTGACTTTCGGTGATATATATGGTCAGATTATTGTTTGGCTAATTGTTATTTTTGTGAGTCTTGCTACTACTTTGGCACTTTGGAGTAGTACTCGTCAGATTTACGCATTAGCAACAGTAGGAATTGTATTAGTTTTATCTTTACCTTTTCTCTTATTTGCGTTTGTAACTACTTTGTTAAATAATATTGAATTTGAACCTATGACAGAAGAAACTAACCGTAGAGCTGCTCAAAATAGAGTTCGCTCTAAGCAAAAACCTGTAGAAGCATGAATTATACATACACTCAGTGTGACTGTTAAAAACTTCCCAGGTAGTATTTGCTGTCTGCAATAGACTATATTTGATTTTTTACGGCAAAGACAGGGGTAATAGGCACTTTTTTGTGCCTGCCAATAGGATTGGGTAAATCTAAAAGTATTAAGGACAGTATCGCAATTTAGAATTGCTGTTCATCCTGATACAATAAAGCATCTAGGATAAGAGCGATGGTAACCAAAAAGCCGAAAATTGCGAAGAAAAGTATTAAGATTTGTGACATCAAGAATTGTCCTCTAAATATTTACTATTTTTAAATAGCTCTAGTATGGCTCCTATAGGAGCCTTTTTTGTAAATTCTTAATTAAGATAAAAAAATAATAAAAAATTGGCAATAACTTGAAATTGAAACGATAGAGACTTCTTGGATCGATGAAAATCTCAGTTGGACGAGAATTTAGAAATTAGAATTGAGGAATTAGAAAGGAATTTAATCGATTAATTTGGGCTTTTTGGCTAAAAAAGCTGATTTTTCCCGAAAAAATGGCCGAAAAAAGCCTATTAAATAAGCTCTTGAGATTCAGTTTGATGCTCTGTAGGTTGAGGAATAGATGGTTGATTTTGAGAAATTTTCTGACAAGATATTAACAAAGAGGTAAATACTACTGCGGTCATAAAGCGAGTTAGAAAGTTAGTAAAGTCTTTAATCATTTTTTTGTCTCCCTACAAAATCTTTCTATTTAATAGGATGACGGTTTTTAGAGATTTACAATCGCTCGATATTCCACCTTTTTAACTGACACACTTGCTTTTGTATTGTCAGCGATCGAGATCGGATTTTAAAATGTTAGCAATCTTACAGACAAGTGAGACAAGACTATGAGAACATCATTGAGTTCTGAGCGAAAATTAAAATAAATAAAAAAAAGTTAATATTTTTCATTACATCAACGAGGTATAAATTATGAGTCTTTGTCCTTGCTGTTCTCACAAGTTGCTTTGCCATATCAGCTATCAAAGAACCTACTGGTTTTGCCTTAGTTGTGGGCAAGAAATGCCAGACCTACACTCAGTATCAAAAGCTAATTTAACTAAAACTTTTGCCGATCTTACTAAAGAAAACTTTACTAAAACTCAATCCACAGACTTCACAAAAGTAAACATTTAATAATTAGATTGTCTAAAGAAAATCATTTTATTTTTGAGGTAAGTGTTTACTAATTAACTTTAGCAACTTATCTGGTTCTAAAGTTTTACGCATAAAATCAGAAGAGCCAACTATTTTAGCTCTTAAGCGGTCTATCACTCCATCATTGCTAGTCAAGAAAACTATAGGTGTTTTGGCAAAAGCATTGTGTTGACGTAGCTTAGAACATAGTTCATAGCCACTTATATGAGGCATGACTATATCTAAAAAAATTAAGTCTGGTTTATACTCTAGTAAGGTAGGAATTGCTCTAAGAGGGTTATTAATAGCCAGAAAACGATAACCTGAAATAGATAAAATTTGCTCTATAGTAAAAGCCACCATCTGACTATCATCAACACAAGCAATTAGCGGTTGATTGCTATTTTGAAAGATATTAACCTTATTTTGTGAAGATGATTCCAGCAGATCGGGCACTTCAGTTAAACCCAAAACTCCTGATTGAATATAGGGTAAAAAAGAACGGGTTAGTTGTAAAGGAGAAGTTTTTAGTTCGAGAGCTAACTCTCTAATTGTTCTATTTCCGTCTAGCAGTCTACATAAATTTTGATAGACATGAGCAGAAGTGCTTTGCTTTAATTGTTTGTCTTGGAGTATAACGGGAGCCATACTAGGAAAGCGATCGGCAATTTTTGCTTTCTGCCAATTTTGCCAAAGTAGTTGATTTTTTTTAATTAGCTGTTGGGGATCGACTAAATTAAATTTTGGTTCGAGAAACCGATCTTGGTAAATTTTACAAATAACTTCTATCCTTTGGGTAATATCAAATAATACTTCTGAAACTATAGCGACGATTAGTTTGTATGCTTGTTGTTCGGTAATTCTTTCCTCTTGTACCCAATTAAATAATTGTTGATATTCCCAAAGATCGTCACTTACATCTATCGTTTTTGCTTCTACTTCTTTTCTTAGAGCGAACGAAAGGTGAGGGAGATGAACTGTGACATTTCTTTGCCAACGCCTAAAAGGATGAACTCCTCCTGTTGGATAGACAATTTGTCCTAAATGGAGATAAAAGCAACACTGATATTCTTGGTTGGGATTGGTAAATATAAGCTGACCACTAATACGGGATTGTTGAAGAGATTTAAATAATTTAGCTTGTTTGGAAGCTGAAAACTCTTTAACAATTAGATCTTGGAAGGCAGATTTAGCAGTCATGTTGGCTCATTAAAATTGTTTAAAGTGGCAATGATTTCTCGATTAGCTTCTGGAAAATTATATTGATTAATTTCCTCTAGATTAACCCAACAAATCTCATCACAGGCAATAGGTTGTGGCTTACCTCCTAGATATTGGCATTCATGAACAAATAAGGTAATCTCGAAAGTCGAATAAGTATGGTTGACGATAGTCAAGCATTTACCTACTGCTATTTCTAGAGCTAATTCCTCTTTAATTTCTCTAATAATGCATTCTTCTACTGTTTCATTGCTCTCAATTTTGCCTCCAGGGAATTCCCATAAACCGCCCATTTCTCCTTCTTTTCGTCGGCGATCGATTAAAATTTTTCCTTGTCGATTACGTATAACAGCTACCCCAATTCGTTTATGGGGTAAAGAAGATAAAGCTTGACTCATAAGACAGTTTTCAATTTAACTTTTGATTAATTTTTATTAAATCAAATACACAAAAATTATTATTTAGTTTTTTTTGACAACAAATAACTAATTTAGTATGTTGTAACAAAATGTAGTCAAAAATCCGAAAAAAGTATGAAAGTATATAAGCCTACATGATATTATCCGCTCGTACGATCGCATTCACAACGGCACGATTACGATCGCCCGTGATGAAAAAACCCAACTCTATCTGTTTCCCGATCGACCCAACACCCTGACTCAATTAAAG
>JASJDJ010000280.1 GCA_030065635.1 Xenococcaceae cyanobacterium MO_188.B32 | reverse complement strand
GCGTTTATTTGCTAAGCAAAACAAGGAGGTGCCTGCTTGATTTTTGACTAGCGATCGCCGAATCCAAATCACAACAGTCGAGTACTTAATAAGGGTAAAAGCCTTGGTACGGGTGCAGAAGGACTCGAACCTTCAACCTACGCCTTAGAAGGGCGGTGCTCTATCCATTGAGCTATGCACCCAAATTTAGTGATAACCCTGTGATTAAAGTCTAAATCAACTGTAATCACCGTCATATATACTAACACATCATTTTTCCTATCGTCGTATTAATAACTTTTACAGATCGATCCTGTATCAATCCTGTACGTTTTTGTCTTAGTACAGGATTCTCTGTAATTACTTTTTTGTCAATAGTGAACTTCAGCTATGACAAGCGGGCATTGCTATGAGGCGAGCGAGAAAAACGGAGCAAGAGCAAATATTCCCCCGCGAATAGACGCTCACAAGTATAAAATTTCCATTTATCTTACGTTATGGTATTCATTACCAAAGTAATTGGATTGTTGGTGGGAAGAAGCGAGCGAGGGAAGTGAAGACTTGACAAGAGAAGAAAAAATATAGACAATTAGGGACTGTGTGTCTATTCCCTGCTCGGACCGGGTAAGACATTCAAAAGCTGAATTTAGCGGTCTAACTAGAATGTTAACCTTAGTTCGGCTACCCGTACGGCAACTTTATTTCAGACAATTTTTATGACCTACGCAATTATTGAAACTGGTGGGAAACAACTTCTGGTTGAACCCGGTCGTTTTTATAACATCGAACGACTTCATGTAGAAGCGGAATCGGATTATACAGTAGACAAAGTTTTACTAGTAAATAACGAAGGCGAAGTAACTATCGGTAAACCTTACATAGAAGGTGCCACTGTCGAAGGGACAGTTATGAGACATCTTAGAGGTAAAAAGGTCATAGTTTACAAAATGCAGCCTAAAAAGAAAACCCGCAAAAAACGGGGACACCGTCAAGAAATGACTCGTCTAATGATTAATTCTATTAGCTTAAATGGGTCTGTGGTTGCTGCTAAATCTGATACAGAAGAAGCAAAAGCTGCACCTGTCGAAGTTGTTACAGAATAAATATAGATCGAATTTTAGATAATAGGAAAAAACTATGGCTCATAAGAAAGGTACTGGTAGTACTCGGAATGGTCGCGACTCTAATGCCAAGCGATTAGGCGTAAAGCGTTATGGCGGTCAAGCAGTAAAAGCAGGTAATATTTTAGTCCGTCAAAGAGGAACTAAATTCCATCCAGGAAATAATGTTGGTCGTGGAAACGATGATACTTTATTTGCCTTAGTTGATGGGGTAGTTAAGTTTGAATATAGAAAAAAAGGACAACAGAAAATTAGTGTTTATCCTGCTGCCTAATTCGGCGGTCATTTAATCAGAATTAGAGACATAGTATAGTACTATGTCTCTAATTGTTTGATTCACTCAAAAAATTAGATGATTTTTATTTAATCTTGGACGCGAACAGAAATAACACTGCCATTAAAATCGTAATTTTTTCCTTCTAATTGAATTGGCATACCAATCTTGACTTTTTTGGTATTATCCAATACTGCCCCATTACCAGTAATTTGAGCTTTTCCTCCCAAAGTAAGAATTAAATCTTTAATCATGGCAACTTCTGGTCTGGGGTCTGGTAAAGCTTTTACTGTTCCGTCTGGTTGAGGAACGGGAGTTGTTCGGGGTAAAAGTTGAGTCGACTTAATTTCGACTTTTCCTGCGGGTTGATTGCGGATAACGATATTAGCTGTTTTTTCTGTGGCAAACTCTTGTTTTAAACCTTCAAAATCTGCCACGCTTAAACCCCTTACTAGTACCTCTACTTTGATAGGTTTAACTTTAGTTTGAGCAACAATACTTTGAGTAATGGGAGTACCGGGAAAGAAAAATATGCCGATAATTACTAAAACAATTACACAAGCAGCACCTATATCGAGA
Source organism: Xenococcaceae cyanobacterium MO_188.B32 (assembly GCA_030065635.1). GTDB lineage: Bacteria > Cyanobacteriota > Cyanobacteriia > Cyanobacteriales > Xenococcaceae > JASJDJ01. The sequence continues at coordinate 3,102 of JASJDJ010000280.1, read as the reverse complement.
ATACTGACTTTGCCCAATATTCTTCCTTTAGAATCAATAATTTTCATTTATAAAAATACTCAATTACTTTAGCCTTTCAAAAGGTAGTCTAATATTTTTTGTGTTGTTTAATAAAGAAGTATTCTTTTTAGCAGAAGATTTAAAAGAAGAAATACGATAGGATGGTGCGGATGTACGAGAGTTGGGAGTTCTAGGTGTTGATAAGACCGAACTGGGTATGGGTTTTTGTTTTAGCGTTTGAGTCTTAGCAGCAGAGGGATAAGAACGTAATTTTTTTTTGGTTGTCAACAAAGCTTTATGTCTAAAGATATAGGCTAAAAGCCAGGGAGTAGCACTACAACCTAGAATAATAATGGCGTACAACCAGGTTAAAGATTTATGTAGGTTTTCTGCTGCTAAGGTATTATTATTCAGGGAGTTAGAGGATGTAGATTTCCAAGCATAACTATTTGTCGGGCAAAAGCGATTACCACTAATTGCCGTGGTCGTAACTACCGATAGACAAGTAACACCAAATAAAAGAAAAAAATATTTATTTAAAAATTGATAGAAGTTAATTCCCGCAGAAGATTTGGATGATTTACTTTTAATACTCTTCTTCATAAAATCTCTCACACACTTACCCTAGAAATCGATAATTAGTTAGTTTAGAAAAAATAGAACAAAACTGGCGAGATTTTAACCGCAAGACTTTAGAAAAGTTTATTTCTTAATTTTGACTTAACAATTTTTGGTAGCAGCATTTATCGTATAATTATCACTTTGTCTTTCTGGTATTCAATGGTCAAAAGTAAGCTTGAATATAGCCCTGAAAAATCGCCAACGATCGCAATCTCAGAAAACCTAGTCGATCGAACCCAACAAGACAAACAGAATTGGACGATCGAGGATAGTGAAAATCTCTACGGCATCAAAGGATGGGGTGAACCTTATTTTTCGATTAATGCTGCGGGTAATGTGATGGTTTCTCCCCAAGGTTTTTCTCGCGGAATTTCTCTCGATTTATATGAATTAGTTAAGTCTCTTAAACAACGTAACTTAGGACTGCCAATATTAATTCGTTTTTCTGATATTCTAGGGGATAGAATGGAGAGACTCTATGCCTGTATGAATCGAGCGATCGCTCGTTACAAATATAAGGGAACTTATCAGGGCGTATTCCCCATTAAATGTAACCAGCACCGCCATTTAGTAGAAGCTTTAGTTAAACATGGTAAACCCTATCAATTTGGTCTGGAAGCAGGTTCAAAACCAGAGTTGATGATTGCTTTGGCAACTCTCGAACCCAATCTAAATTCCCCAAGCTCAACTAACGAGCCACTATTAATTTGTAATGGTTATAAAGATAGGGAATATATTGAAACTGCGCTGTTAGCAATAAGACTGGGACAAAAATCGATTATTGTCATCGAACAACTAGAAGAACTCCATTTAGCTTTGGAGATTAGTCGCCAATTAGATATTAAACCTAACTTAGGAGTAAGAGCTAAATTAGCTAGCAAAGGTTCGGGACGCTGGGGCAATTCTACAGGCGATCGCGCTAAATTTGGTTTAACTATTCCCCAAATTTTGTCAGTAGTAGAAGAATTAGAACAGGCGCAGATGCTTGATTGTCTGCAATTATTACATTTTCATATCGGTTCGCAAATTTCTTCGATTACGGTAATTAAAGAGGCTATCCGCGAAGCCAGTCAAATTTATGTCCAACTGGTAAAAATGGGTGCTAATTTAAATTATCTCGATGTTGGCGGTGGTTTGGCAGTAGACTACGATGGCTCAAAAACTAACTTCCACGCCTCAAAAAACTACAACATGCAAAACTACGCTAATGATATTGTGGCACAAGTAAAAGATGCTTGCGAACAAGGTCAAGTATCCGTACCTACGTTAATTAGTGAAAGTGGCAGAGCGATCGCAGCCCATCAATCAGTTTTAGTTTTTGATGTTCTCGGTACTAATGATGTCTCGGCGGAAATACCTCAAGCAGCAACAGAAGATGAGCCGTTAGTTATTCGCAATTTTTGGGATACCTATCAAACAATTGATGCCCAGAACTACCAAGAAGCATACCACGATGCCATTCAATTCAAACAAGAAGCCTATAGTCTATTTAACTTAGGTTATTTTAGTTTAGCTCAAAGAGCCAGAGCAGAAGGACTGTACTGGGCTTGTTGTCAGCAAATTCTCAAGATTATTAACCAACAAGACTATGTACCAGACGACCTAGAAGACTTGAACAAGATCATGGCATCGATTTACTATGTCAATCTTTCTATCTTTAAATCCGTACCAGATTCTTGGGCGATCGATCAACTGTTCCCCATTATGCCCATTCATCGTCTCCAAGAACAACCCACAGCTAGAGCTATTCTTGCCGATCTTACTTGTGATAGTGATGGAATTATCGCTCGATTTATTAACCTTAAAGATGTTAAAGATGTTTTAGAATTACATTCCTTACGGGATAAAGTTAGCGAAGAAAATAGCCCTTACTATTTAGGAATGTTTTTAGTAGGGGCATATCAAGAAATTATGGGCAATTTACACAACTTATTTGGAGATACTAATGTCGTCCATATTCAGATGAGTCCTACTGGTTATCAAATTGAATACGTAGTTAGAGGCGATACCATCAATGAAGTGTTGAGTTACGTAGAATATGATGGAGAAAATTTACTCGAAAAGATTCGCATACGCACAGAAACAGCCCTAAAACAAAATCACATTACTCTAGAAGAAGCACAAAGATTATTACAAAACTATGAGCTTAGCCTACGTAGTTACACTTATCTATCTCGGATATAAAGTTCGGAATTCGCCCTTCGGGTTCGGCACTTTGCTTATGTCGGTACAACCGCCCACTGCAAGTGCCTCAGAATTCGGAGTTAAGTATCTAAGCAGAATAATCTCACTTCACAAAATATGCTGTTGCCGATCGAACCTCCCTTGCAAATTCACCGATTAATATGTAAGCGAGTCGAGGTTTAACGGGGAGAGTCTTGAGCTTGAATGTACTTCTTCAAGACATCTATAGTGACCCCACCACAACTAGCAACAAAATATGAACCCGTCCAAAAAACTTTCTTGCCATAGTAAACCTTA
>JASJDJ010000101.1 GCA_030065635.1 Xenococcaceae cyanobacterium MO_188.B32 | reverse complement strand
CGAATTTACCTCTTCGAGGTAAATTCGCCTGAAACCCAGATATATTAAGGATTTAGCTATTTTGAGGTTAAACCATTAATATATCAGGCTTTCACCCCTTTTTGAACCTAGTTTTTTGTCAAAGTCCCGTTAAAAGCCCAAGTGCGAAGTCTACAGCAGCAGAAATTCTGAGCCGAATTGATTCATGTTTTAATATCAATACGTACTGCTATATCAACATATCTCAGATGTCAATGCTTCAATCGAGCAATATGATAACAGTCCTAAGTCTGAAGATTTTTGGCAGCCTAAATAATCTCTGTTTGATTAGATATGAACTACCCCATCCTCCTAAGAGATGGGGTAGTTCATGTTAAAATTCGATCGCTTTATCTATTTCTAACTTTTATACTATCGTCTTTCAGCCTTCTGGACTTGAAGGCTTGCTTTCGGGGTTACAAGTATGTGGAGGAAGTCTGGAAATTACTTACAGCATTTGCCAGACCCAATTTCTTGGGCACAGATCTTGGTCAAAGTTTCTAATCTAGGCGCTGTCCACCCTAGACAAACCGCTGAAACTTCTTAGTGATTTGGCGAAGGTATTGAATCCCGAATATATAAATATATTAAATAGCCAGCTAGAGCCAAAATTAAATTTAGCAAATTAAAACTTTTTTCGTAATATAAATAAGGTTGACTTTCTACCTTTAACGAGCGAGTAGATTCAAATATAATTTCTGTCGTTCACTTTCATACTAAACCGTTTAGTATGCGCTCTGGGGGGCTATACCGATGATCGGCATAGCAGCAACTGTTTTTGAGTGCACCCTTCGGCAAGTGCCACAAAATTATGGATATGAATATCAAGATAATTGGTTAGCCTACCAGCTGTGGGTTGAGGTCGTAGGTCCCAGGGCCCAATCGGTAAAGCTTCACAATTGGCAGCGATCGCTTTGAGCACAAACCCAGCTAGCATCGCTAAACTGATACGACGTTTAATCGCGTTCTCAGTCCAGGCTCTAGGCATTTCCATCCCTGCACTATCCTGAGCTACAAAAAAATTGGTTTCTACTGGAGAACGATGCTTTGTTTGGGTGGGCGACCAGGACCTGGTTGCTCAGGTCTTGGGGGTGGGGCACAGCGCAGTTTGCCATTGATCCGCAAGCGTCCTAACAAGGCATCCTTTTCACTGGCAGCAGCAAACTGTTTGTGAGTGGCAATCCCCGCATCAACCACCAGCAAGCGATGACCCGAGCACTTTGGTAAATCCTCGAATACCGCTGCTACCGCTGCTTCACAACTGTCTCCAAATCTAACTCGACGTACCAATCCCACTCGTACGACCGCATTGAAGACGACACTTGTCGCTGCGGCGATAATGTTGGCTTTGATGGCTTTCCCTGCCCGATGATGAAAGCCTTTCCCCAACAAATCCATTCCTACCTTGGCTCGCTTTTCGTGTAATAGTGGAGCTATCAATGGCTAAAATCTCTCGCTGTTTCTCCCCCAACTCCACTGGTTCGACGAGCAGATTGCTGATACACCAACTGAAAGCCCGCTCAAACATTTTGTCTAGTGGGACTTTTCCTCGCTCCATCGCCCTTTCTACCCGATGCCATCGCCATAAGAGGATGGAACACGCTTGGGGAGAACAGCTCGCGCCAGACTCCCAAAGGAATTGAACCAGTCGTCCAGTCATCATCACCACTAAAACAATACCGATACAGTAAGCAGTTCCCTTCGGTAATATCTCGATCAGATAATTGACCGCGGATGCTGTCAGCTTAAGAGGATCTGTTGGCGGTTTATTCGAGTTTTCTCTTGATTGGTTCATCCAATCAGTATCTCAGATTTCGGCTACTGGCGATCAGGCGAAGCCTGGCACTGCGTGATCGCCTTTCAAAATGGTAAAACACGAGAATGCAATTGAATATTATTAATTAACTTAAAAAGTTTACAGATAATCGTATTTTTTGTATATATTACATCTAATCTTCTATGAATTACATACAGGAGGCTGAGATGTAATTACCAAATGTATCAGAAGATGATGAAATACCTGTTGAAATAACTAATTGCTAATCTGGGTGTTATTTCTGTTTTACTAGTGCAGGCAGGCATAAATAGCCCACTAGGTTAAAAGGGAAGCTCTGTATAACCGACATATAACGGCACCAACGCCTCGCCGTCAAGCTTGGGGACTTGGTTCCTTGTCAGGTTCCTGGTCTGCTCATCGCGTGTCTCGCGCACTAGATACTCGGCAGGGGCCCATAACGTCTCGCGGAAGGTCAGCGAAGCATGGGAGTTGTCGTTGATGAACACCGGCACAGACATAGACCCGGTGCCCTTCGTTAGCTCCTGGTGAAATCCGCCCAACACTTCCAGAAAACCGCCTTTCTGGTTCTTCATATCTGTTAGATTATGTCCTTCCACTTTGTACCCCATGATCCAGGTTGTGGCACCTTTATTCAAAACGGCCGGGCTTGTGTCCTCCGGATTGATATGTCGAGCCCAGATCTTTTGGTCCTCGCGAAACTGAAAGACCGAGCCCAGGGTGTTCGGACCCCCACTGACATTCTCGAGGAACGCCTTACCTGCTCCGGAGGTGCCCTGGTAGACTACATTGCGCATATTCAGGCTGTGACGTAGCACAAGGGTACGCTTTGACGCATGCTGGAACCAAACCATTTTGGACCCCTCATACCTGACCCCTGGGTCTCTAAAGCCTTGGCTATCAGAGGTGTAATTGGGCGTGAACCCATCCTCGATCACCAAAGGCGGACTGTTTTCATCACCTGTGTCAACCACAAACGCCGCCGTCTCGTTTTTGCCGAAATCACTGTGATGCGCTACTACGGAAAAGAGGAAATTGATCCGGGTAACTGTCCTTGGAATGGTGTAAGACTTGGTGATCTCGAAACGACCCGGGTAGGACACAAAGTAAAGGGTCGAGGCCCCAGAATTCAGGACTGCCTGGATGTCGTCGTTTGGATGAACCACCCGGTACTCTGAAGGATCTGTGAGGTCGGGGTAGAGCATGGCCAAGTCCGGATATTGGTTCGGGTCCAGATAAGGTATGCCCGGCGCGTCTTCGATGGGTAAATTGAGCGACCTCATGGCTTGGGGCTGAAATAGCGTCTTCGGCCAACCCAGATAGGAGACCTCCTCATCAATATAGCCCCCCGGTGTAGAGACATTGCGCGCCATATAGTTACCACCGTTTTGCACGATGGCCGGCGAACCGCTGTTCAGCTTGCTATCGATGACCACCACGTACGAGTCCTCGTCCAGCCGGAGCGACTCCACGCTGCTTTCGGTGTTTTCGGTCAGCAGTTTCCGTATCGATGCGGAGCAATTGTCGATGACAAAGCCTGCATCCCCCTGATTGCGCAGGGTGACGTACTCAAAGTTGGGATGTGTAGCCCAGCCCACGCCTTGCTCATCCAGGTAAATCCCCTTGTCAAAGCCCTCTACGGTAATGTCGCGATAATACCCTTGTGTGGCGCTGATCGAGAACCATATGCCATACACGCCGTTGCCCTTGACGGTCACGTTGCTGATCTCTGCGGTGTTGGCCCCCCCAAAGCGAACCCCGACCGCCCCCGCATAATTGCCGGTGTCGATGGTCAGGTTACGCAAAACGTTGGTAGCGACCTCGTCGTTTCCCCGGGTATCCGGATGGGCATAGCTGATCAGCGGCGCGGGCTCGTCCTTGTTGTTGAAATATCCCTCGGGATCGCCTGTCAGTCTGATGATCGTGTGTTCCCGGTTCTGACCCACGAAGCGGATAGCGTGCTCTGCCCCCTGGCCATTCTCACGCAGCATTTGCCCCCCGGTGAAGAGAATAGGCCTACTCACTTCATAGATTCCTTCGGGCACGTAGATGATATTACTCACGTACTCTCGCGACCAGGGGTATTTAGGATTCCTCAACACCGCCCGATACTTCCACACGACGCAGTCGTAGGCCGTGATAAAGGCCTGGGTGTCATCGTTGCCGTCATCGGGAACGGCTGAATGTACGCCAAGTTTGGTCACATCTATCGCCCGTCCCCCTTCATAGTCAAGGGATCCACTGCAGGGATTGTCGCCATCTCCCCAGCCATTATTTGGTGTACCACTCCAGTTTACATTGGGGTTCTATACGGCCTCAGGCGGATAGAACAAGTCGAAATCACCCCATTCTCCCCGATCTCCGGCCCCGATCTCGCTTTGGACGGAGGCGCTTTCTTTCATCGGCCCCGCTTGCCAGAGCACGCCCGACACGAGCAGCAGGCAGGTTCTTAACAGCATGGCCTTGACCCATCGTTTCCAGTACCGCGTTTTCATCCTATCCTCCTTTGCTTGAATGATCTGGTTCTCCGAAAACACAGGTTACCTTGCCTCAGAGGGGAACCATGATTACTAGACCCCAAGACACACTTTCCCTAAAACGACACAGAAGCGGGAAAACCGATCCAAACCGCCGCGAAGGCGGCTTCAGCTTCTTCTTTCAAGGATAATCAGAATTAAATTCTGAATTATTAATTGAGTTATATTTCTTAATATTTCATTCATGTTTTTTAATATTAATTCACCTTATACTGTCTTGAATCTTACGAATGATAATTACTGCTAAAAATCTTAAGATACGGCCAATTTTTGCTAGCCTTCACTTTAGGGTCTTTGTAAATATTAGGAGTCACAATAAATGCCTAACATCATTATCACCAAAGGGACTTACGATAAGTTCGGAGCCCTTCGTCCTGTCTTTAAAGGTCTACTCGACTCCTTTATTGCAGAAAACAGTATCGAGATTGTTTACTCGATCACTAACACTATTACTTACAACGAGCTAGCAAGTTTGTTTGTTAAGTTCGTCTTTGAAAAGATCCAACTGACTAATTTAGTCGAGCGAGAAAAGATCTGTTTAGCTGTCAAGACATACGGTAATAAGCAAGCAATCCAACATCACTACATCAACTTTGATTATGCCAACCATACTATTACTTGGCGTGGTGAAGTCTATCACTTAGAGCCTAATGTCTTAGTTCATTTCAAAGCCTCCGAGCGAGCTACTGCTAGTGAAGCTGGAGTCTATGACCCATCTTCTGTGATGCTAATCATCAAGAAGCAGATCGTTAAAGCAGAGCGTGCCTATGTAGTTGATGATATCATTGCTCGTCTTCAAGGCAGTCTGATCCTTGCGGAGAATGATTATTCAGTTGGCGGTATCCAAAAGAGTAATGGGAACTGTCACGACCGCATTCGGGTAATGCTCGACAATAAGGTTGTAGCTGTTGGTATTACTATTGATACCAAGGTCGATAAATCCTTCTGTCGTGAATACGATCGCACACTAGGTTTAAAGGTAGTTAAAACCGAGATCCGCCCTGAAGATATCAAGGTAGTACAGTCCAAGTTTAGTGCTGCAATCTCCGACAAGAACAACAAAAAGTGTTTCTACGTGGGAGATGGTGTTAATGCAGCATTCGTTACTCGTGTTGGAGATAAATATCTAACACTCAATCCTACTGATAACGTAGCCAAGCTAGCCAATCGAATTGGTTCTCATAAGTTCATTCCTGCCAAGCTTGAGAATGTTGAAGCCTCTAAGTTAGTTAGTCAGTTGTCTAATGGTGGATATGCTTGTACCTATGGAATACCAATGATCACTATCATTCATGATGGCGGATTTAACAATGGTTCAGGGGCTGCTGTCTGTACCAAACCAATCCATTATGTAATCGATAAAACTCTCCGTGGTGTGTTTGCTATTGACCAATTAGAACAAAGGTATCTCAACAGTTTAAGCCGTAATCGTGAGCAGCAGTTAGAACAGATTGGTACTGCTGTTATTACCTATCTCAAGTCCCTCAAGGGCACTGATTTAGAGCCAGGAGAAGCCATTGTTATAGCGATCGCTCTGAATATCCCGAACCCACAGATGAATTGAAAAAGATTGTCGGTATAACTGGTTTGGCGATAGGGACGGGTGTTATTGGTTGGCATCTAACCCGCGCTTATAAGCCTTCTCTAGTTAACTCTGTACCTACAATAAATAACAACAATAGTTCTCTGCTCGATCGCGTCAGTCCCAAACTACGTCAACAACTACTAAGGCTAGTACACAATAGACAGACAGCTAATCGTCTCTTATCTGGTACTCTAACAAATCATCCAGGTCGTTCTCCCAATTGGTTAGCCGAAAAAGTTATTTACGATTTACAACGCGATCGTACCTAATCCCAAATCCGGTTTAGATAGCCCACTTAAAAAATAGGTAAGGCAGGAGGCGTGATAAGCAGAAGGCAGAAGATTTTGAGCCGATTAATACTCTCAGCCGAAAAGCATACTTTGGTAATCGGATTTGGTATAACATACCTGAAGTAGTAAATAGCAAATAGATTTATTAGCCAATACTAATTTGGTCTTTTCTCTTTCTGGCACAACATTAAAATGGAATAAAAATAAGCTAATTTTCTAAAGATAGCAAAATGGCTATTACATTCTCTCAATCGGTATCATTAGAAAAATTTCTCAAACTCCCAGAAACCAAACCAGCTAGTGAATATATTAACGGAGAGATTATTCAAAAACCAATGCCAAAGGGAAGACATAGTCGTTTACAAGGCAAGCTTTGTACTGTAATTAATGAAATTGTTGAAGCGCGTAAAATTGCCTATGCTTTTCCCGAACTAAGATGTACTTTTGGCGGGAGGTCGATCGTTCCCGATGTGACAGTATTTCTTTGGGAACATATTTCTTTTTCTGAAGATGGAGAAGTTCCAGACGATTTTAAAAGATATCCAGACTGGACAATTGAAATTCTTTCTCCCGAACAAAAACCTAATAAAGTTATTGGCAATATTCTTCACTGTTTATCTCATGGATGCCAATTAGGATGGTTTCTCGATCCTGACGACAGCAGTATACTAGTTTTTCTTCCAGGACAACAACCTCAATTATTACAAGGAAGCGATCGCCTACCTATTTTGGGTTCAATTGAATTAGAGTTAACGGCTTCTCAAGTTTTTGGTTGGCTCAAAATGGGAAAATAGCCAACTTGAGGAGACGAAAGTATAAAAGTAAAGCAAAGGATGACCTTGAGTTTGTGTTCCAACTCAACACCCAAGCCATTAACTTTCATTTATGTTATCGCAGTTTCTCCCATGTATTTAAGGAGGCAATCTTCGATAAAGTGAGACAAAGCCAAAGATTGCTGCTTTTTATGCCAAACTGTGGCAATTTTTAGCACGGGAACGGGATCGACTAAGGGACGATAGACTACCTTAGCGTTATGTCGCATTTCGGAATTAGCAGCCATAAGCGAAATGCCCATACCCGATTCGACTAAGCGCAGCAAAACTTCTGGAGGACTAGCTTCTTGAATAATTTTTGGCTGAAATCCTGCGCGAACGCATAACTGCATAATTTGTTCGTGGGCATCGGGTTTGATATGTTTGGGACACATGACAAAAGATTCTGCATGGAGCGATCGCAGTTCGATCTGTTCTTGTTGCGCCAAAGAATGGTCTGGCGGTAACACGACTACTAAAGGCTCACTGGTAAGAGTCAAGCTGGCAAGTTCCGATCGAGCAATAGGAGCGTAACAGAAGCCTAAATCGATCCGCTCGGTTAAAAGTGCTTTTATTTGCATTTCTTTGGACATTTCTGTCAGATTTACCAGGGTTTCTGGATACTGTTGGCGAAACATTTTAATTATTTCTGGCAAAACGCGATCGAAGGCACAAATAGAAAATCCGATAGTTAATTTGCTTGTGGTTTGTGCTTGCCGTGCTGCATCTACTGCTCTTTGTGCTTGAGCCAGTGTTAGTTTTGCTTCAGCTAAAAAAGCTTTTCCTGCTTCGGTAAGAGAAACACTACGTTTACTACGATTAAATAGCTCTACGCCCAGTTCAGTTTCTAGCTGGCGAATCTGACGACTGAGAGGCGGTTGTTGGATATATAGTTTTTCTGCTGCACGTCGAAAGTTTAACTCTTCTGCTACAGTTACAAAATATTTAAGCTGTCGCAATTCCATAAAAACAAGCTGATACTTATTTGGTATCAGTCTAACTAAAAACAGGTATTGGACAAGATCTCTTCACCAACTGCATTATAAAACTTGTAACTAAATAGGCAAGTCAATGAAAACTATTCAGCTTGTAGAGAGATTGGGCATCGAAAACCTCAAAATTGTCGAACAAACCAAACCTCAACCAACTCCAGAACAAGTAGTGGTAAAAATCGAAGCTGTATCTCTCAACTATGTGGATTTGTTGGTTGTTAAAGGGTTGTTAAATTCAAATTTATCACTGCCCTATATTCCAGTTTGTGATGGGGCTGGTATTGTCGAAAAAGTAGGAGAAAAAGTTAAGGCATTTAAGACTGGAGACAAAGTAGCTACAACTTTTATTCCTGATTGGATGAATGGTGAACCTACCATGCAAACAACCGACTATAAAAATAGACAAGGTTTAGGTAATATCTTCGGTCAACTGAGTCAATATAAATGTTTTTCTATCGATCGACTCATTTGGATTCCCAGAAATCTTACCACAGTTGAAGCTTCAACTTTACCAATAGCAGGACTTACCGCCTGGAATGCTTTAAATTACGGTAACTTACAGGCAGATAATACTGTTTTGTTACACGGTACGGGAGGCGTATCTATATTTGCTCTACAATTTGCCAAAGCGCGAGGAGCAAAGGTAATTATTACTTCTAGTAGTGAAGAAAAATTAAAGAAAGCACAACATTTGGGTGCAGACTTAGTTATTAACTATAGAAGCGATCGCGATTGGGAAACAACTATACGCCGAATGACTGATGGAAAAGGGGTTGATGTAATTGTTGAAACAGTGGGGGGGAGAAATATCGAACGCTCTTTAAATGCACTACGAATGGGTGGTCATATTTCAGTTGTTGGTTTATTAGATGGGATGAAAGCGACAATCGATATTTTATCTTTGATCCACCAACAAGCAACAATTCGCGGGCTAGAGGTAGGTGGAACGCATCAATTTGCAGCCATGAATCGAGAAATTGAATCATTAGATATTCATCCCGTAGTCGATCGCATCTTTCCCTTTGAGCAAACCCAAGAGGCATTTGAATATTTAGAACAGAGCTTGCACTTTGGAAAGGTAGTGATTGCGTTGTAAGCTCTAAAAGCTTTATCGATCTTAACTCTCACATTGATAAACTCTACCAATGCTAAAAAAATTAATTACTCAAGTTACTATTATTGCTTTGGTAATGATTTCTGTTTCATTTCTATTGAATGACGGCGATTTTGCTCCCAGGAAGACACTGCGCGGTCATGTTTTTTCTGATAGCAAATTTATCGCCACGAACATATCGGTACAAAGCATTCAAAGTAGAAATAAAGAAAATAAAATTGAGTTGCCTTCTGAGTTTCATTATCCCAATGGAATCACACGAGCTAGTGATGGAACATTATATGTCGGTTCGATTGTGAGTGGACAAATCCTACAAATCAATCTTGATGGCACAATAGAAATCTTTTTCCCAGGAAGTGAAGAGGTTTTTGCTGCCACAAGTTTACGACTCGACGAGAAGCGAAGAATTCTTTGGGGAACTTCTCCTGATTTTTTGGGTGTCAAAAATGCTGATGGAGAAATAGTTCGTCGTCCTCATAGAGTTTTTGCCCTCGATACTCGTACAGGTGAAGTTGTGCGATCGCTTTCAATGCCCGATAATGGTTTTGGCAACGATCTTGCTCTCGACGGTAATGGTGGAGTTTATATTACCGATAGCTTTCATCCTCGTATTTACTATCTCGCTCCTAAAGCTAACCATTTCGAGACTTGGGTAGAAGACGAATTATTCCGTCCTAAATCAGAGGAAATAGGACTGGCTGGTATCGCTCGTAATTCTGAGGGAACAACTATTGTAGGAATGTATTCAAAGGGCGAACTACTCAAAGTAATGACCCAACCTCAAAGTTCAGTCAAAGTCGAAGTAATTCCCTTAGAACGCCAACTAGAAAATCCAGATGGAATGCAGTTTGCTCCCGATGGCTCATTGTTGCTTACCGAAGGTGCAATGGAAAGTGGTGATGGTCGTCTTATCTGCATCGATGTATTGTCACCTGGTACTGAACCCAAACTAATAGAAACTTTAGCATCGGGTTTAAAATCCCCTGTCAACTTAACTACGTCAGGTACTAACGTATGGGTTACAGAATCGCGTATCCGTCATCGCCTCTTACCAGGAAAAGAAGCGGAAACTCCCGATCGCTTTTTCATTCGTCATTTTGTTTTAGAGTTAAAATAATATTTCAATGAGAATTTGCCATACATATAGATCGAACTTTCCCAAACGCCACCAGAAAAGAGTTTGACGTAGTGACGGAGTAGCAATAACAATAACTGCGTAAATCGTTAAAGGAATAACAAAAAAGAACGACCAGGGAAAAATAACTATACCAATCGCGATCGGATTCGATGGTAAATACCATGCAGGATTCATGGATTCCTGAATTTTTGGTCAGAATCAATGCAGCTTTGGTACCGCCAGTTGAATTAATTGTCGGTGCGTTGATAACTATCGGTTTATTTATGCGGGGTGCCTTGATTGCCTGTTTTATTTTAATGGCTGTCTTGATGTATGGCATTACCATCATTCAAAACTGGGATGGAGCTAGTAGTCAACTAATTTATAACAATTTCTAAGTAGTAAGTAGCGAATAGCAAGTAGCAAGTATTAAAATAAAAAATGGTTAAAAAAATAAGCCAAGCTCATATTACTTTCAATAATACTAATTGCGAAGAAAGACGCGAATTAATTACGAATAAACTATTTGAATTCAATCAAGCTCAATCTAAACAAGTAGTAAAATGCGATCGATTAAAAACCGATCCACCTACTTTTATCGAAATTTATGCAGAAGTAAAACCACAAAAATTAGTTGGTGGTTTAATTAGTTATATTGATTGGGGTCAGTGGTTATATATAGATACAATCTGGGTCGATCCAGACTACAGAAAAAAAGGAATAGGGCAATATTTAGTTATATCTGCCGAACAAAAAGCCAAAAATAAAGGCATCAAACGAGCTAGGCTTTGTACCTTTGATTTTCAAGCTTTACTCTTTTATAAAAAGCTTGGTTATACAGTTTATGGAAAACTTGAAGACTTTCCTGAAGGTCATACACTCTACTATCTAAAAAAAATATTACTTAATTAATAATTAACTTTGAGTTTTCAATGCTCGGATTTTTCTAGGCATAGATTTTTCGCTCGAAACTCTCACAACTTCCTCAAACTTACGAGCTATTTTTGAATAAAAGAGGTTGAGACAGGTAAACAAAATAAAAATGCTCTTAGATTAGCAGCAAATTAGTTAAAAATTTTCATTCATAGGAGTGGTAAATATATGTCCAAACGCCAAGACCGAACTCGTAAGCCTCAATCGAGTCAACTCGGCTGGACTCTGATTGTTACTTCAATATTTTTAATTATATTTAGTTTATTCGGTTCTCCAGCACAGATACCCCAGTCACAGCCCTATAGTAAATTTATTAATTTAGTCGAAGCTGATCGCGTCGAGAGGGTTATTATTGGCTCAAATCGGATTGAATACTTTCTCAAATCAGAATTAGTTACAGATAAACCGGAGCAGGTTTTTACTACAGTGCCAGTGACTCAGGATACAGAGTTACCTAAAATTTTGCGTCAACATCAAGTAGAGTTTTCCGCTACTCCTATCAATAGTAATGATGGGTTTTGGAGTTTTATCAGACTATTATTTTTCTTATTTTTATTTATTAATTTAGGCAGTCTTTTTTTCAATCGCGGTCAAGATGGAGGAGTAGGAGCAAGTCCTTTCACCATTGGCAAAAGCACCGCTCGTATTTATTCAGAAGGGAGTATGGATGTTACCTTTGATGATGTGGCGGGAATAGATGAAGCTAAGACCGAACTATACGAAATTGTCGATTTCTTACAACATGGCGCGAAATATATTCGTTTGGGAGCAAAAATACCCAAAGGAGTTTTACTAGTAGGGCCTCCAGGTACGGGTAAAACTTTACTAGCCAAGGCGATCGCGGGAGAAGCTAAAGTTCCTTTTTTTAGTATCTCTGGTTCAGAATTTATTGAAATGTTTGTTGGGGTTGGTGCTTCACGAGTGCGAGATTTATTCGATCGCGCTAAAAAACAAGCTCCTGCGATTGTCTTTATTGATGAATTAGATGCTCTGGGCAAGTCTCGCGCTGCTTCGGGAAACATAATGGGAGGGAATGACGAACGAGAACAAACTCTCAATCAGTTATTAGCAGAAATGGACGGGTTTGAACCCAACGGGGGAGTAATTTTATTAGCTGCAACCAATCGTCCTGAAGTTCTCGATCCAGCGTTACTTCGTCCCGGTCGTTTCGATCGCCGTATTGTCGTAGACCGTCCCGATAAGTCGGGTAGACTGGCAATTTTAAAAGTACACGCCCGCAATGTAAAATTAGCTGTAGACGTGGATTTAGATAAATTAGCTGCTAGTACCCCTGGTTTTGCTGGTGCAGATTTAGCCAATTTAATTAATGAAGCAGCACTACTCGCTGCTCGTCAAAACCGCACTGCCGTAACCATGGCAGACTTTAAGGAAGCCACCGAAAGAATTCTCACGGGATTAGAGAAAAAATCGCGGGTACTCAACGAAACTGAAAAGAAAACTGTAGCTTATCATGAAGTCGGTCATGCTATTGTCGGGTCGTTAATGCCCGGTACGGATAGGGTAGAGAAAATCTCCATTGTTCCCCGTGGTGTTGGGGCATTGGGCTATACTTTACAGCTACCAGAAGAAGACCGTTTTTTAATGATCGAAGATGAAATACGCGGTCGTATTGCCACTTTATTGGGTGGGCGTGCTGCGGAAGAATTGACATTTAATAAAGTATCTACAGGTGCTAGTGACGATATTCAAAAAGCTACTGACCTGGCAGAACGTTATGTTACTCTCTATGGTATGAGCGATCGCTTAGGTCCTATTGCTTTTGAAAAAATCCAGCAGCAGTTCTTGGAAAGCATCACTAATCCTCGTCGTCAAGTTAGTCCCAAAATTGCTGAAGAAATCGATCGCGAAGTTAAAATAGTAATCGAGCGCGCACATCAAGTTGCCCTAGAAATTCTGACAAAAAATCGAGAATTATTGGCAACATTAGCACAAATTCTCTTAGACAAGGAAATTTTGGAAGGAGAACAACTGCGATCGCAACTCAATCTGGCTCAAAAAACTGTAGAAATAGATGAATGGTTGCAAACAGGGAAATTAAGCAGTAACAGTTTACTCCCACCTAATTTAGCCAACAACGGAAAAACTCTAAAGCACTGATAGTTATTACAGAATAAGCGAAGGTGAAAGCCCTCCTCATTTATGGGAGAGATGAAACCGAGCGAAGCGTTCAGCTTAGACAGTTTTAACTGCCTCGAAATTTGGTATAATTTTCTCAATACAATGAGGCTTGAATGTACGGTTGCCAACAAGTTTTAGCAAGTCAAGATAAAGACTTGATTAGTATATTAACATTCCTGTGTGAAGAGTCTCATAAACTCACTAACATGGGTATATATTATGCTAGACAAATATACTTTAAAACCCAAAAAGGGATTGGCAAATATGACCTAGAAAAAGAATACAAAACCAATAATCACTACAAAGTTTTGCATTCCCAGGCTGCTCAACAAATACTAAGAACTGTAGCAGAATCATTCAAATCTTATTATGGCTTAGTCAAGGCTTATAAAGAAGAAAGAATAACTGATAGACCGAGAATACCTAACTATAGAAAGAAAGGTGGTTTAGCCACGCTCAGTTATCCTAAACAAGCTTTAAAGCTAAAAGAAGGGAGCATAAGAGTCCCTCTAGGCAAGACCTGTAAGTGTTGGTTTGGACTAGATAGTTTTTATATTCCCATGCCAAGCAATCTTAATTTTGCTGACATCAAAGAATTAAGAATTTTGCCGAGAAACAAATGTTTCTATTTTGAATTTGTCTACAAAAAAGAAACAGAGCAAATCGAGTTAAACCAAGAGAACGTATTAGGAATTGACCCTGGCTTAGTTAATTGGTTAACCTGTGTATCTAACGTAGGTACTAGTTTCATTATTGATGGGAAGCACATCAAGTCGATGAATCGTTGGTACAATAAGCAAGTATCGACTATTAAAGAAAATAAGCCTCAAGGGTTTTGGAATAATAGGTTAGCTGCGATAACTGAAAAAAGAAACAGACAAGTTAAAGATGGTATTAACAAAGCAGCAAGAATAGTAATTAATCATTGCCTAAAAAATGATATTGGAACTGTAATATTTGGTTGGAACAAGCGCAGCAAAGATTCTATCAATATTGGCAAGAAAAATAATTCTGAGTTCGTACCTATCCCCACAGGACGACTCAAAGACAGAATTGCTCAACTTTGTGAGCAATATGGAATTCAGTTCATCGAAACTGAAGAAAGCTATACCAGTAAAGCTTCGTTCTTAGATGGTGACCATCTGCCTACTTATGGTGAAAAACCCGATGATTGGAAACCTTCTGGAAGAAGGACTAAGCGCGGTTTATATCGTGTTGGATGCAAATGGTGGTATATCAATGCTGATTGCAACGGTGCAGCTAACATTATTAGAAAAGTAAGCAGAACGCTAGGCATTGACCTTAGCCGACTGTCTAGGGGCGTTTTGACTCGTCCCCAGAGGATTAAACTCTGGTCAGCTAATAAGAATAAAACGTGGAAGGATGTGGCTTTAGCCCATCCTGAAACATCTTTATTAGAATCCCCTCGGCTTTAGCCAGGGGAGAAGTCAATCCAAACTAACAACTTTAATTATGAGAATTGCTACTGTAAACTAGTTCGGCTTTACAAGGAATCCATTCTGTATATACATCTTCGGTAAATCCTTTAATCGCTCCTTCTTCAAGTAATTCAACTTTGAGAGTTGTAAAATAATCTTTATCGATAATTTTATAGCCATACCCTAAAACCTTTCCAAATTTATCAGTTCGTTTGTGACGAACATAGCTATCAATATCAATCATGATTTAATGCTCCCAATTAGGATTTGGCTCGCTCGGCTTGAATTTTTATTCAACGCCAATTCTCAATCATTTGCCTCAGTTATAAACAGACAATATGAAGAATCTGTGAGGATGGTGAGGATAATCTAAGCCTATAGATAATCTCTGTAGTTGAAATTAAATGTACTATGTTATTGAGTAGCAGTTCGAGCGAACGATGAGAATATTACTAATAGATGACGATGAACAGTTAATGGAGGTTGTGTCTCATAAACTGATAGAGCAGCATTATGCAGTCGATATTGCTAACACCGGCGAAATGGGCTGGGAATTCATTTTACTGTTTAACTACGATCTAGTGGTACTAGATTGGATGCTTCCCGATCTTGATGGAATTGCTTTATGTCAGCAAATTAGAACTAGAGGCTACAAAATGCCGATTATGTTATTGACAGCACGCGATCGCTATACTGATAAAGTCATGGGCTTAGATGCAGGAGCAGATGATTATGTAGTTAAACCCTTCAATTTTGAGGAACTTACCGCCAGAATTCGCGCTTTGCTGCGACGAGAAATTAACGTATCTTCACCAATCTTAAATTGGCATGATTTAAGTCTCGACCCCAAAACCCACGAAGTTAAATATCAAAACCAACTTTTACCCCTCACTCCCAAAGAATATGGATTAATTGAGCTATTTATGCGCCATCCCCAACAGGTTTTTAGCCCAGGCGCAATTATTGATAACCTTTGGGCAGGGGAAGACCCTCCAGGAGAAGAAGCCGTTAGAACCCATATTAAAGGTTTACGCCAAAAACTTAAAGAGGTGGGCATGGCTAAAGATACGATTAAAACTGTTTATGGTGTCGGTTATCGTCTCAAGTCTAGTACCGATACAATTGAAAAACAAAACAGCCAAAAGATAGACAATTCTCCAGCAATTGCTCTGGCTTGGTCAAAATTTAGAGACGTAGCCTTCCAAAGATTAGCAATCTTAGAAAATTTAGCCCTGAATCTTGAAGAAAGCCAATTTAGTCCAGAATTACAGATAGAAGCCAAAAGTTCTGCTCACAAATTGGCAGGTTCTTTGGGTGGTTTTGGCTTCCCTGAAGGCTCAAAAATTGCCAAACAGATTGAAAACTTATTAGAACATAATCTAGTCGATCGCACTGAGATTAAACAAGTTACTAAATTAATCAAATCTCTCAAGCTTGAATTACAACATCAGCCTTTTGAAGAGAGAGTTAGAGACAGACTGGGTAAAAACATTTCCTTATTGATTATCGATCGCGATCCTGATTTTAGTCAAAAGCTGATTATCGAAGCGGATAAAAGCGGGATAAAAATCTCTACTGCATCCAATCTCGATCGAGCCAAAGAAATAATCGCTAGAGAATCTCTTGCTGCGGTGCTATATAAAATTACCTTTCCTGATGGAGAGGATTTAATCTTTTTAGAATGGCTACATAGACAAATGCCACAGTTACTCATTGTCGCGATCGTTGAAGATGCTCGCTTGGCAGACCGTTTAGACATAATTCGCAAGGGAGGTAACTTAATCTTAGAGTATCCAGTAGAACCTATTACCGTAATTTCAGCCGTTACCGAACTAATTCAGAATGCAGGTGCTGCTGCTAAAGTATTGATTGTAGATGACGATCCACAGGTGTTATTAACTCTAGAAATAGCTCTCAAACCTTGGGGTTTTGAACTAACTACTCTCGACGATCCGCAGCAGTTATGGAGTGTTTTAGAAAACGTCGAGCCAGATCTATTAGTGTTAGATATAGAAATGCCCGAAATCAATGGTATAGAGTTATGCCAACTTTTACGGAGCGATCGTCGTTGGCAACAATTACCAATCTTATTTTTGACCGTACATCAAGATGAAAAGACTCAGCATCAGGCTTTTGCCATCGGTGCAGATGATTATATTTGTAAACCAGTAGTCGGCGCAGAGTTGGCAAACCGTATAATCAATCGTTTACAGAGAGTTCGGGCTATGAGTAAATAAATGTTTTCATGCTGCAAATTACACTAATTTATTTAGCTCCGAACTCATTGTCAAGCCATATTTTGCGGACAGTAACCCAATCTCTCTACAATTTGCTCTCGAAAGATTTCAATTTCTTCTTTTTCTGGTTTACCATAGGCTACAATTACCACCTGATAGCGATTCATTATGGCAGTAATTGACTCTCCAGCTTCTAATTTTGCTAAAGCTGTGGCTATTCGTGCTGATGGCTTGTAGGCAACTCCCATTTCGTTCAAAAAAGCTTGGAGATTTTTAGCTGAGAAGACGTCAATAGATTCTTTCAGGTTCACTTTAACCAACCAACGATCGATGAGATTTATTACTGCTACGGAGTCTAGTGTCGATTGATATTTGTTACGCAAATGTTCGATAATTCTGAGTGTGAAGCTGGCATTGGCCAAAGAGTACATATATTCTGTGTGAGTTTTCATTTTTCTTAACTAAGCTATTTCTAACCAATCAAATAAACGGTCTAGTTGTTTTTTCTCGAGCAGTCCATATTGCCAGAGAACTATTGGTAAGGTCTGAGGTTTTGGAGTCTCAGTTTTTTTCCTAAAGAAATTGCCTCAGCAGAAAGCTCTAATTCGAGTGCAGAAAATTAATTTTTCTAGCATTTTTGAAGATTTTGAAGATTTTTTGTAAAAGAGAATATGTTTTTCTCATAAACTAGATAAGAAATTTGAGAAACTTGTGAAGAAAAACGAAAAATCAAATTATTTAGCTGAAAATCTAGTCGTTAAAAAACGGAGATTGTAGAATAGAATGTATGCAGGATATATTTCTCTCTCACTTCATTACCGAGCGTCAACTTCGATTGCTTAACTAACTTTATCATGAGTGTGTATAGATAAATTTATAGAACATAATCCTTTAATTGTTACGCCAGAGACTTTATTGTCAAATGCTATTTCTCTGCTCGCTCAAAAGCAGCAAACTGGCGTACCTAACTGTGTTTTAGTAGTTGCAGCAGGAAAATTAATCGGGATTCTTACCAAAAGTGATGTGATTAGATTAGTAGCTACAGGAGTTAATCTAGCCACCACAACTGTTGATGCGGTTATGACACAGCCAGTAATCACATTAAAGAGAGCATCATGCCAAAGTATCCAGTCAGTTTGGTCGTTTTTCCAACAACATTCGGTGAGCTATCTGCCCATTTTAGGCCCTCGTCAAGAATTATTAGGAGTTATCGATTTTCATAGTTTAACTGTTACCGATATTACCGAACAGCGTCAGGTATGGAATAAACTAGAACATCAGTATCGCCAAACTAAGTTATTGGCAGAAATAACCCAAAAAATTAGGATGTCGATCGACCTAGAGCGGATTCTGCAAACTGCCGTTACAGAGATACAGCATTTGTTGGTTTGCGATCGCGTTTTAATTGTAGAGATACGGGCAAATCATAATGCTCATACTGCACTAGCGATTAGCGAGTCGATTCTGCCCGGTCTTCCGTCTATGTTGGGCTATGAACTTAGCGATCCTCTTTTAGTCGGTCAATATTTACCTAGATATCATCAAGGCAAGTTTTTAGCAATTGATAAGATCTCTACTGCGTCAATTTCTGCCGAGAGCGAACAACTATTAGAACAGTTTCACATCAAAGCCAAACTAGTCGTGCCTATTCTCAGTCAGAGCAAGCTAGAAGGTCTTTTAATTGCCCATCAATGCCACAATCCCAGGGAATGGCAAGAACATGAAATTCAGCTATTAAATCAGTTAGCCGACCAAATTGGTATAGCTTTATCTCAAGCTCGATTACTCGATCGTCTCGAAGAAATGGTATCGGAACGCACCATCGAGTTAACTACTACCAACGAACTCTTACAAGCAGAAATTAGCGAACATCAGCAATCTGAAGCAGCTTTGAGAGAAAATCAGCAAAAATTGACGGGTATTTTAGATAATGCTGAAGAAGCCATTATTTCTATCGACGAACAACAGCAGATTCAACTATTTAACCACGGAGCAGAAAAGATTTTTGGCTACCAAGCTCGAGAGATTATAGGAAAGCCGTTAGATATCTTATTACCCGAGGCTTTCCGCCAAATACATCACCAGCACATTAGCCAATTTAGCCAATCGGCAGAGCAATCCCGCAGTATGGCAGAGCGTCGCAACAATATATATGGTCTTCGTAAGAATGGGGAAGAATTTCCCGCAGAAGCTTCTATTGCGAAATTGCGGACACGAAAGGGAATGCTGTTTACTGTCATGGTCAAAGATATCACCGAACGACAGCAAGCCGAAGAAAAACTACAAGCTTCTCAAGCTCTACTGGCAAAAGCCGAAAAAATCGCTAAAATTGGCAGTTGGGAATATAATTTCACCACTCAAAAGTTAACTTGGTCAGAGGAATTATTCCAGATTTTAGGTTTTACAGGCGATCGCTCTATACCCTCTTGTGCAAAAATCTTCGAGTGCATTCATCCAGAAGACCGCCTTTTAGTTAACAACACCCTTCGTGAGGGACATATAGATGGCAAACCCTGGCAATTTAATTATCGTTGGATACTACCCAATGGCACGGTGAAATATCTGGAAAGCAGAGGAGAGCCAACCATAGATAGTCAGGGTAAAGTTCTCAAAGTGTGGGGAACGATTATGGATATCAGCGAACGCATACAAGCAGAAAAATCTCTTCAGCGTAGCGAAAAACAGTTAAAACTGATCGCTGATGCTCTACCAGTTTTAATTGCCTACATAGATAAACAACAGCGTTATCTTTACAATAACCGTACCTACGAAATCTGGTTTGGTAGACCCCTTTCTTCCTTACTTGGACGACCTATCAAAGAATTATTTGGAGAAAACAACTATCAAAAGATGTTGCCCTATATTAAAACAGCTTTATCTGGAAAAGCGGTTACTTTTGAAACTCAGTATACTAACGCAAGTGGTAATTCTTATTGGGTCGATGCTACTTATATTCCCGACTTTGATTCAGACGGTGAAATCAAAGGCTTTTTCTCCATGGTTAATGATATTACCAGTCGTAAAGAAATCGAACGGATGAAAAGTGAATTTATTTCTATTGCCAGTCACGAAATGCGAACTCCTTTAACTTCAATTCATGGAGTGATTAAATTGCTATGTGCGGGGCGTTTGGGTAGTCTTTCTCCCGCAGGAAAAGAAATGGCAAATATGGCTTTAAGAAATAGCGAACGTTTGGTGCGTTTAGTTGACGATGTTATCAATCTCGAACGAATGGAATCAGGAAGAGACACAGTTCAAAAACAGAAGTGTGATAGTGCAGAGTTAATTCAACAAGCAGTGGAAATGTTGCGTCCTATGGCTCGAGACAATCAAATTGACATCGAAATTAATGCTAGCTCTACGGAGTTGTGGATCGATCGCGACCGCGTTTTGCAAACCCTAACCAATCTACTTAGCAACGCCATTAAATTTTCCGCTGCTGGTAGTAAAGTCTGGATAAGCTCTCAACCAGAAAATCAAGACGTTCTCTTTTCTGTCAAAGACCGGGGAAGGGGTATTCCTCAAGACAAATTAGAAACTATTTTTGAACGTTTCCAACAAGTAGATGCTTCTGATTCTCGTAAGAAAGGGGGTACTGGTTTGGGTCTGGCGATTTGTCGCCATATTGTCGAACGACACGGTGGCAAAATTTGGGTAGAGAGTGTTTATGGTCAAGGAAGTACTTTTTTCTTCACCTTACCGCAATAATCCCAGTTAATGTAAAATATTGTAAATAATAATTAACTTTTAAAAAAATTGACCTCTGAAAATATTTCTACTAAACGTATTTTATTTATCGACGACGAAGAGGACATTAGAACCTTAGCTTGCTTTTGTCTTGAATTAGAAGCCGGTTGGGAAATGATTACTGCGTCTAATGGGATAGAAGGCATAGAGCTTGCCGAAACCGAACAACCAGATGCGATTTTATTAGATGCGATGATGCCAGAACTAGACGGACTACAAACTTTAGCCAAACTACAAGGTAATCCCAAAACCAAGCATATTCCCACAATTTTTATTACTGCAAAAGCTCAAGCAAGCGATCGTCGCCGTTTCTATATAGCAGGGGCAAAAGGTGTGATTAATAAGCCTTTTGATTCTCTGACATTAGCCAGTCAAATTTCTGGGTTTCTAGGCTGGTGTTAGGCAATGACATTATTGTACGGTTGAAAAATAACTTCTGGGTAGGGTGAGGAATTTCCCTGAAGCAGAGGACTTTCTCGATCGTTAAGATACTGTTCAAAGAAAGCAACAGTGTAGTCTCTCGTTATCTGTAATGCTAGCTGAGGATCGATCGGCTCAAAATTTCCATTACTATCAGAAGTTAAAATTTCAGCTAATTCTCCTAATTCAATACCAGAATTAAGCAAAATAGGAATTATTAGGGAATGATCGCCAAAGTTACTATGTTCTGTTCCCTTAATTGTGATTTCGTAACCGTCATTTTGGAGATTTTCGACAAAAGATTGTTGTATTTGATTAAAAATACTATCTTCCGTCCCAAAAACCTCATTATTTAAAAACATAAAGGGTTGAGAAAGACTAGCATTGGCAACATCCCCAAACAAACCACCATCTAAATTGATTCCTGCTTCAAAACGAGAATCTAACGATAAAACTTTGGCAGCAGTTGCACCACCCAAAGAATATCCATACATACCCACTCGCTCTAAATCTAATTTTCCGCTAAATAGTCCTGTAGGATCGTCTCCTGCGTCTATTTCTTCAAGCTCATCTAAGACAAACCGAGCATCTTCTGCTCTGATATCCACACTCTCGCCTAAAAGTTCGAGTAATTTATCGTTTTCTGGTTCATCAAATATGGAAGATTGAGGAATAGCTCTCCCATCAGGAAAGATGTTAACTACAGAATCATAAGTATGATTAAGAGAAACTACAACATAACCTTGACTAGCTAATTCTTCCGCTGTAACAGCATTAAGTTCGGGTAAATCGCCAAAACCATGGGAAAAAATCAGGACTGGAAATTCCGATTCTGCTTCTGCCACAGGAGCATTAGCAACACTGTTAGTTGAGATGGAGTTAATGACATTACTGAAATCTGCGGGAGGTATGTCTAGACCTAAAGCGATCGCGCTACTTAATTCTTCGCTAAAATAAGGTGTGGTATCAGCTTCTGGAACTTCAACACTGGGATACCAAACCTTAGCAGTAATTTCTCGCTTATCATTAGGGTCTTCTGTATAGGTTTCTTCTCGTTCTGAATCAATGAAATGATAAGAGGTTGTGCCAACAGCATAATCTCCTGTAGGTTCTGGTAAAGAGAAGGTTGGAAATAGATTGATAAAATCTGAGGTATTTATTTCGGTTGCATCGATATTACTTAAAACTGCGAGATTTACTGATTGCCAATTGATTAAAGTATCATTCCCAATGTCTCCACTTCCTTGGATAATTTCCAAGTCTTTAAAACTAATATTTTCTGGTAATTCTAAGAAATCTTCACCTTGAGTAAAGTCGGTAATAATAGCTGTTCCTTCTGTAGAGAGAACAAAGCGATCACTACCATCTCCACCTGATACAAGATTGCTACCAGACGAACCGATTAGAATATCATCCCCTTCCATGCCAAGTAAATTATCATCACCTGCACCGCCATTGAGATAATCATCTCCGCTACCACCAAGTAGACGATCGCTACCAGCATTAGCAATCAAGCGATCGTTTCCTGCATCTCCATAAAGTAGATCATTTCCCTTACCTGCAAATAATAAATCATCTCCATCATTGCCAAAAAAAAGATTATTGCCTTGGGTATCTCGTACTATATCGTTACCCGCACCACCAAAAAGAATATCGTCATCTTTACCACCATTAAGATTATCCCGACCATTCCCTCCAATTAAGAAATCGCTGCCTCTTCCTCCTTCTAAAAAATCGTCCCCTTCTCCTCCATTGAGAAAATCATTATCTTCACCACCATAGAGATTATCGTTACCTTCTTTGCCAAACAAAACATCATTACCCTTGCCACCTTCGATTAGATCGTTACCTTCCCCTCCATCTAAGGCATCTATACCTTTTTTGCCAATTAAGATATCATTACCTGCAAAACCATTAATTACATCATTGTTTGCTGTTCCTGTTAAATAGTCTTCAGCTTCAGTACCATCTATTACGGAACCATCATTAAGCCCCAAAGTATTTGCAATAGAAGCTTTATAAGCCAATTTAACTGAGTCCGATCTTAGAGAGTTTTCGTTGAGTAAAACGGAAATAGTTGTGTCACTATTCAACCAATAATCGACTTCAGAGGTATAGCCATAAGTAGTGCCATCCCTGCTTCTGGTTTCACCCCAAGTATATTCGCTAGGAAATACCCCCAATCCAAATTTAGCTCGTCGTCCAGGGAAACCTGTACTAACGTAGTTGAATATTTCCGCAGTAGATTCTGACTCTAATAATTCTCCTGAAGCTAGAGAGTTAAAAAATTTAGCGACATCTTCTGCACTAGAAACTATTGAACCACTACCATAACTAGTTGCTGTGTTAACAATACTATAATCTTCAGGAATTCCATCTATACCTAGAATACCATCGGCGGTAAAATTATCTTCATAACCTCTGGCACGTTGTTCTAAACTTACCTCTTCGCTAGTAAAAAAAGTATTGGTGAGTCCTAAGGGTTCGAGGATTTCTTCAGCTAAAATGTCTTTAAAGAGCATGCCTGTTGCTTCTTCAGCAATTAAAGCTGCAATAACATTACCTGTATTGGTGTATGTCCATTCCTCAGTAGAATTCGCTCCTGAAAAAAGAGGTTTGCCAAAAGCATAAGCAACTAAATCCTCTGGCTGCCAATCCCTATTTGAACCTGATAAATAATCGTCAAGTATGTCAGATTTGAACTCTTCATTATTCTCATAATCCCACAACCCACCTGTGCCGTTTAAGAGTTGGCGGATAGTCAAATCGTCACCATTGGTAATCTGGTTAGCAATTTCTGGCAACCATTTATCGATCGTATCATCTAAGCTGAGTTTTCCTTGTTCCTGTAACTTGAGAATAACCGAAGAAGTATAGGCTTTACTGATACTAGCAATATTAAATAAATCATCTGGTTTTGTGGCTTGTTGAGTTTCGATATTAGATATACCTGTTGCTCCAGTCCATGCACCATCAGGTGTAACAATACCTACACTTACACCTATATCAGATAAACCTAAATCTTCTGTTGTTTGAATTAATGCTGCTTCTAACTGTGATGCTGAGTATTTAGGTGCCTTATTAATTTGATTATTCGTCATAAATACTTGTTTTATTACCTACTTTTACAGGCTAAAATTTTCAACTGAAACCTCTAAATTTACCGACTCTTCTAGACTAGCTATGATAACTTATTAGCTAATAATGCCTCAAACTCTTATCTAGGTCAGTTCTTCTAACCCTAAAAAACTTGATTTTTATTAAAACTGCATTTTTATAATCTTGTAAACCATACAATACAAGAGTTTCAAGGATTATTTTTTATTATTTTGTCATAACTACTCTAGAAGAGCCAATTTACCTTACTGAATCTGTGTGAGAATTTTGTGAATTGGCTTAAACACTATTCTAATCTGAGTTAACGAGTTTGGAGTTTAGGTAAAAGCGTTAACTGAATAATCAAACCAAGTAAATAATCCCCTATTCACTTGACACAAGTGATATAAATGATGGAAAATAATAGGGTATAATACACTGACACAAGTGAATCATGGCTAATTTTAAAGGACATGAAGCTACTCTGACTAAGTTCAAACCAAAATGGCAATCAGGAAAAACTCAGACAATTAGAGTTCCAATTGCTATCGCAGATCAAGTTTTAGAAGTAGCTAGACTAATCGATAAAAACAAATTACCATATAACACTGACACAAGTGATATCAACCGAAATAAAATTATCAGAATTGCTCAAGAAGCATTCAGTACTAAAAGCAATTCTGGAGGGAAAATTAAAGAAGCTATTGCCAACATTCTTAGAGAATTAAATATTCCAGTTACTAAAGTAAATAGAAATTGGCTAATCAGTGAAACAAGTCATATCAATTAATCTTTCAACTTATACCTTTTGTCCCTATATTTCCAATTGAAATATAAGTGACCTTCATCTACTTCACTTTTAGTTTCATTTTCATCTTTACCGATTAAGTCCTCTGGCTCTTGTTCTAATTGCTTAAGATACTTCTTTAATACTCCGCCTGTAGCTATAGTCCTCATTTTGTGCATTTGTTGGGTGAGTTCTAAAAACCATTCACGATTTACAGTTAAATCGCTCTCCTTGACGCAGTACTTTATTATTTCGGGTACTAGGTCATTTGGAGAAGAAGAAGCCTTTAAAGAGCGAATATCGATGACTGGTGAATAATCTACCCTAAGACAAGATTTCCATAGTTCACTCCAATCACTTTGTTTCATATAACCTGTACTAAAATAACTAGGCTTTACCAGTAGTAAGCAGTGAAAATGAGGGTGAGCTAAGTTATCTTTACTTCTGGTAACTTCTGTTGACCGTAGCCAACCAACAGCAGGGAATTTCTTACGCTTTATTAAACGCTGCCAAGATTGATTCATCCATTGCAGAGTATCTCTAAGTTCAGAGATAAAACAATTACGAACAGTAAGAGTAAGGAATAACCAACGGTATTTTGGATAAGCTTCCACAATACTAGGTAATACTTTATAAGCTTTGGCTTTCCACATTCGACTCCTACGCCATTGGCATACTGGACAATGTCTTACTCTACAAAACCTAGCATTATCTAATTTAAGCTTATATTCGCCTTCTTGAGGTACTAATCGGAAATCTAATACTTGAGCACAAAAGTCTATTTTGTCAGCGTATTTGGCGAAAATTACATCATCTCGGTAATGATTAGCTACTCTATCCGAGTTACTACGATGATTATCCCAAGGTTTATCTCTAGGCGATAGGTCACTGAGATATATACTACTTTTATCTACCTCAGGTATATCTTTATAAGGTAGTATATGGCTAGGGGTTTCCCCGCCAAGAAAATTTGACATCCCGTGATATTTGGTTTTTAGATTAGCACCTTAAAATTTATCACGGGATTTGACCTTTCTATATCAATTTTCCGCTACAAGCTATACACAGCAAGACTAAACACCAATTTTTTATCCGCTAGTTACGCCTCATATATCAAGATAAGGATTGCGCGTGTGCCCAGGCGCGCGCGCTATACCATATTTATAAAAACATATCAACTTCTATTTCTTTAACACTCTTCTTCTTTTAAAGAAACTAGAGTCTAAAGCTAAACATCCCTTCAGCCCCACAAAAATGCCCCTAGGAGCTTCCAAATTCCACTCTAGGGGAAAAGGGTCAAGAGCTTAATTGACACCGCTATACTAGCCTTAAAAGTGGGATATGCACATCCTATAAAAAAACCACCTTTGAAAGTTTAGTTCAAGCTCATATTAGCCTTAAAAATATTCTCATCCATCTACTCAAGAAATCAAAATATCCTTCTAAACTTGTAAAAAACACCCTTAGAAATCTTCAATCTTCACTAAGGGCTGATAATGCTAGAAATACACTTTCTCATATTGACCTTAAAAAATACTTTTGTCGATTGTTTGGTTCACCACCAAATTAAAATTTGGTGGTGGTGGGGGTTGGTTAGTAATAGTGCTAGTTAAATAGTTCTGGTTGTTTTAAAATTTTCTCTCTCCCTAAACCTAAATACTAATATTCACGTGTACACTTGGTTTTAGCCTAATTTCTTTCGACTACTTCTTTCATTATTCTTCCCTATCATTGCTATTTTTTTCATCACACATCTAACTAGAGGAATTCTCTTCACAAACTCCTTAGGGCAGATGGGAAAGAAAATTCTCCCATATCGACAAACCTATTTTTAGAGTCAATATAGCAACGGAGATAGATAACACTTATTTTCTGTTTTAAATTTACTTCCTTCTACCTCTAGAACTACTTAAGAAGTTTTAGAGGTATTTTCATATACTTCGGATTTGAATAAAAAGAAATTAATCTCATTCTTTTACGTTGTAAGTAAGATCGAAATTATCGTCTTACCAAATACTAAATAGCTCTAGTCGTTCTAAAACTTTCCAGATCTAAGTACTAAAATTCACGCGTACACTCAATTTATTTATTTATTTGCAGCAATGAAAAAGCCCTAAATAGGGCGACATAAGCATGATATTTTTTTGAGTATGGCACTCTAAAATTATTCCCGTCTTGTTCTCTTTCGGAAACCAAGTAATACTTTTCTAGCGATTGTTCGTTGAGAATTTTCTCATCAAATAGCAATACCCTAAAATACTTACTACACAGACATTTCATGAGTCTATCCTCTTGTCCCAACCCATCGGTTGAGAATTATGGAAAACGATTGAGAACTGTACTTAACCAGTTTGCACACCGCTATAGATTGATAAAATCTGAGGTATTTATTTCGGTTGCATCGATATTACTTAAAACTGCGAGATTTACTGATTGCCAATTGATTAAAGTATCATTCCCAATGTCTCCACT
>JASJDJ010000100.1 GCA_030065635.1 Xenococcaceae cyanobacterium MO_188.B32 | reverse complement strand
TATCAATACTTTAACCTCAAAATAGCTAAATCCTTAATATATCTGGGTTTCAGACGAATTTACCTCGACGAGGTAAATTCGGCGTCTGGTGAGGCTTTCACCCCTTTTTGAGCGGGAAAATTATCAAAGTCCCGTTAAGCCGTTGGGCCCAAGAATTAGAGGAGCGATTACGCTTGATTGGGGGAACAGAGAAAGTCGAACAGTTTGGAACCCCCCAAGAGGAAATTACCATTGAGGTTAACCCAGAACAGTTAACGAGCTTGGGGTTAACGATACAAGACCTTTCGCAACAGATCTTAGAGAGCGATGCTAAAGTCAGTAGATCACAAAGAGCGCGATCGCTATCTCCGCTTTAGTAGAATCCCAACAGCGTATTGATTCTTGGTCTGCCGTTGCCCAGGCTAAGTTAGAGAAATTTCAGCAGGAACTCCCCAAGGGAGTAGGACTGCAAATACTCTTCGATCAAAGTCGCTATGTAAAAGAAAGACTCGATCGGGTGTTAGCTAATTTAGGGATGGGGGCGGCTTTGGTGATCGGCATTACCCTGATCATCATGGGCTGGAAGTCTTCGTTAATTGTGGGAACTGCCCTGCCTTTATCGGTGTTGATGGTCTTTGGCAGCATGAAGGTTTTGGGGGTTCCTTTACACCAAATTTCGGTAACGGGTTTGATTATTGCTCTGGGACTCTTAATTGATAATGCCATCATCGTCGTGGATGAAGTTCAAACCTATTTACAAGAAGGTTTATCTCCTCAAGAAGCTGTTACCACTACGGTTCGTCATATTTTTGTTCCCTTGTTGGCTTCGACGTTCACCACTGTTCTGGCGTTTTTGCCCATCGCCACCGCACCAGGAGGAACGGGAGAGTTTACCGGAACCATTGGGGTAACAGTTATCCTGGCCTTAATCAGTTCCCTAGTTCTTGCCTTAACAGTGATTCCCGCTCTAGCGGGTCGCTTGCACCACTGGAAACCCACACCAGCATCAGGAGGTTGGTGGCAAAAGGGTTTTTCCCATCGTCCCTTGAGTCAAGCTTATAGTTGGAGTCTCGATCGCACCTTGAGTCGGCCTTTATTGGGCATGGCTTTAATCTGCATTCTGCCCTTGTGGGGCTTCATGTCCTCAGCTCATTTGCAGCAGCAATTTTTCCCCCCGACGGATCGCGGTCAATTTTATCTAAATTTTGAATTGCCCATTCAAGCTTCTTTGCAGCAAACCCAATCCCAAGTAACTCAGGCGCGAGAATTTATATTACGCCATCCCGAAATTGCCGATGTTCACTGGTTTATCGGCAAGAGTGCGCCGCCATTCTACTACAATGTCCTGCAAAATCGGGAAAATTCCCCCAATTATGCTCAGGGAATCGTCCAACTTCAGAAAAATGTCAAGTCTGGTCCCTTAATCCGAACCCTGCAACAAGAACTCGATCGAGCCTTTCCCGAAGCCCAAATCATTGTGCGACAGTTAGAACAAGGACCACCCTTTGACGCGCCCATTGAACTGCGACTTTACGGGTCTGATTTAGATCGGCTGCGAGAGTTAGGGGATCGACTGCGGGCTGAATTAGCCAAAACGCCCAATGTGATCCATACTCGCGCCAATTTAACGGAAACTTTGCCTAAACTGGCGTTAAATCTGGATGAAGAACAACTACGCCTAGCCGGATTAGATAAAACCACCATTGGTCGGCAATTAGACACCAGTTTAGAAGGAATGGTGGGCGGCTCGATTTTAGAAGGGACGGAAGAATTACCAGTACGGGTGCGCACGTTAGGAGCAAAACGGGGAGACTTAGGGGAAATTGCTTCCTTAACTCTTCTATCTCCCAGAAATTCAGATCGGTCTAGCAATGGGGTTGTTCCTTTATCTGCTGTGGGGAATGTAGGAATTGTTCCGGATGTGGTAACGATTTCTCGCCGCAATGGAAAACGAGTTAATACCGTACAGGGTTTTATTCCCGCTGGAATGCTACCGGCCAAGGTACTAACTGATTTTGAACATCGTTTAGCAGCAAGTGATTTTACCTTACCGCCAGGCTATTTTTGGGATTTTGGGGGAGAAGAAGGGGAACGGAGTGACGCTTTAAGTAACCTAATCTCTACCGTCGGGGTTTTAATAATTTTGATGATCGCCACTTTAGTGCTGACTTTTAGTTCTTTTCGGTTGGCGGGCATTATTGTGATGGTTGCTATTTTATCGGTTGGGTTAGGACTCGGATCGTTAGCTGTGTTTAATTATCCTTTCGGGTTTACCGCAATTTTAGGCATGATTGGTCTTCTTGGAGTTGTGGTCAATGATTCGATCGTGGTTCTCAGTTCCCTCAACCATGACCCCAAGGTCCGTCAAGGCAATCGCCGTGCGGTCAGAAAAGTGGTCATCCGTGCCACCCGTCATGTCATTGCTACGACTTTAACCACTGTTATTGGATTTACGCCCCTATTATTAGATGCCAGTGGTTTTTGGCCACCGCTTGCCATTACCATTGTGGGGGGGTTAGGGGGAGCTACTTTAATTGCTTTATATTTTGTGCCTTCTGTTTATTTGTTGCTACAACGCCTTGGCGGTGGTAAAGATTTATATTTTAATTAAACCTTATCTTTTGGTGGGGGAATAATTTTAGTTTTAGATAGTCCTCGATCGATCTCTCTTAATACTTGGAAATCTTCTTCAGGTAAAGTATAAAACTTATTAGTAGGATACTGTTGTAGAAAAGAAAAAGCTTGGCAAAATTGAAGGGGTTCGGCTGCAATGGGTGAATCCATATGACAGGGAATAATTCTTTGAAAACCCCAACTGGCTACCTTCTCTACCCAGTTTAAAGTTTCTTTTGGTTCTCGGTTGAGGATAAGAGTCTGTAAAATAGGTGCTACCAAAATACGACCATCTCTCCGTAAAGCTGAAAAACATTGCTGCCAATTTTCCTGCCATTGAAAAGGATATAACCCAAAATAGGCTTGTTTAGAGCGATCGCTGGCTTTAAAAGCATCACTAAAAACTTTACGCCATTGCGGTACTTCTAGTACACTGGAGCGAAAATACATGGCAAACAGACAGATGCGCTGCCATCCTTTACGGCGGTTAGCGGTCGTATCTTCTATTGGATCGATCGCGCTATCCCTAGCATGAAATAATAAAGGATAGAGGTCTAACTCGACGATCGCTGGTGGTTCTTCGGGAATAGAAACAATAGAATCAGTAACTAATAAAGTGCGCGATCGCTTATGATAGAATACTACTTCTTCAAACCAACCCAATCTCAGATCGAGCGGTCCTAAAGTAGCATAATCAAATTCTCGAGCAAAAGGAGTTGTACTACTGTCTTCTGAAAGTATGTGCGTCCGTTTAGCAGGTAAACCAAGCCAACTAAGAGGAAGATTAACAGGAAAACTCCATTGGTTCGGAGCAACAAAAACTCGTGCTTTGGGAAATTTTCTGGCAAAGGGCCCCACAAAAACTTTATGCTCTAAACCAGAAATAGTAGGCAGAATAATATATTTAACTTCACCGTGTTCTGCCACTAATTCATTGACAAGTTTGAGACATTCTAGAGTAGGTGCCACGGGTGCATAGACGAGTAAACCCCCTTCCTCTAACTTGATCGCTGTCATCCGAATGGGCACGACAACGTAAAAAATGCCTTGAAGTTGCTCAAAAGTCCAAATAGTATCTTTAACTACTTCTTGCCTAATTGTGCGCCTTCTACCATAGGGATAGATTGGTACAAGAGGCCAAAAATTCCAATTAAACTCTTTCAAATTAGCTTTACTCTGCTTTTGTCCGACCTTCATTACTTTTTATTGCTTACCTACTACTTAAACCAGAATAATCCTATAAAAGTTAATAAGGTTAATACTAATGCTACCCAAATAAATTGATTATCTTGAGTATTGACTTGACTTAAATCTACTGGTTCTGGAGTCTTATTACTAGAGGAAGAACTACTACTCGTTTTACTTTTGGCTGTAACGTACTTGGGTTTTCCATCCGCAGTGTCAGCTAAATCGGGAATTTCGCTCATCCATTCTTTTGGTCTTTTTAGTTGTGGTGCTTGCATAATATATAGTAACCTCTTAGCCTGTTGACTAATTTGAGGATGGGGATGAGTAGCTAATTCCTGGGCAAGAGCGATCGCTTCTTTTTCTTGACCAGCAGCTTGATAGGCTGTGACCAACCAAATTTGAGCTTCTCCCCCCAAACGAGAAGAATTAGTAGTAAGTGCTTTGGCTGCTTCCAAATATTGTACACTTTGACGATATTCTCCGCGTTCAAACGCTTTTTTCCCTGCCTGATACTGAATTTGAAATTTTTCTCGATTATTTGAAACCACTGCCCTTTCCGAAGCGTCTATTATAAATAGAATACACTTTTGTGGAGTAAGTGATAGATTATGTTCAAACTATCCACATTTAATTGGCTTAAAGTTCTCAGTCCAGTTGCGATCGCTGCTAGCATATTTTTAGCAACAGAAGTACCAGCTAATGCCGTTCCGCGCCATTCTTCAGGGTCTTTTTACAGACATAAAACAGTTTCTTCTTCTCCATCTCTAACTATTACCCCTAGATCTCCTAGATCCTATTACTATCGTTCTGATGACTACGGAAGGGGACGCGATCGTTACCGTTATGATGGCTACCGACGAAGACGTGCTCGCTACCGTTATGATGATGATTGTCGCCGCGGTCGATATAGAGGAAGAAGACGCTATAGTCACGGAAGAAGGCGCTATGGTAGCTATAAGAAAGGATACGGAGGACTAATCATTATTAATCCTGGTCGTAAATATTAGTTTTTTAACTGATTAAACCAAATACTCCGAGGCAACGATCATAGAACCGATACCTTCATCAGTGAAAATTTCTAAGAGCAAAGCATGGGGGATACGACCATCAATGATGTGTGCTGCTTTTACTCCTTGAGCAAGCGAGCGGACACAACAACTAACCTTAGGTATCATACCTCCAGAGACTATCCCCTGTTCGATCAATTTTCTTACCGTTCTAATATCTAGTTTCGTTAGTAATGTAGAAGGGTCAGTATAGTCTTCTAAAATTCCTGGAGTATCAGTCAGCAAAATCAATTTTTCTGCATCTAAAGCAGCAGCTATTTCTCCAGCAACTGTATCGGCATTGATATTATGAGCCTGCCCCCGTTCATCGGCAGCAACGCTAGAAATAACTGGGACATAGCCATTATCGACTAACGAGCGAATCAAACGAGGATCGACACCAGCAACTTCTCCTACAAAGCCGACACCATCTGTACCTACATGACGAGCAGTAATTAAATTACCGTCTTTTCCACATAACCCCACAGCAGATGCTCCAGCTTGATTAATTAAAGATACCAATTCTTTATTAACCCGACCGACTAAAACCATTTCTACTACATCCATAGTGGTAGCATCAGTTACTCGCAAACCATCTTTGAATTGTGGCTCTATATTGAGTTTTCCCAGCCAACTATTAATTTCTGGTCCGCCACCATGAACTAAAACAGGACGTACTCCTACAGAAGCCAGAAAAACTACATCGCGAATTACTCTATCTTTCAAGTTGCTATCTTTCATCGCTGCACCACCATATTTAATTACGATAGTGCGATTGACAAACTTTTGAATGTAGGGTAAAGCTTCACTTAAAACGCGAACACGGGTAGCTTCTGTTTGTTTAATATATTCGCTCTCGCTGACCATATAGATTTGTTTAGTTAGGGCATTATGCCAGAAAAGTTATACAGTTCCCTATTATCGATGATAAAAATGCTTCTATGTAAATCTTTATTTACATTTAACAAACATTGTTCTGGTGGTTAGGTGAGTGGTCAACGCCTTATGGCGATCGGAGGTAGGACAGGCAGAGGAGCAGAGGAGCGGAGGGGCAGAGGAGAGTTTTGTGCTCGACACCTTATGGGTGGTCAACGCCTTACGGCTATCAAAGGTAGGACACAAAATCGCCCATGTATGTCACCTCGTCTGTCGGTTATGAGTGGTCAACGCCTTACGGCTATCAAAGGTAGGACACAAAAAAAAATCTGGGGATGGCTCCCCAGCTCGCATAAGTGGTCAACGCCTTACGGCTATCAAAGGTAGGACACTACTGGCTTTTCTCTTCAAATCATTGAAATTCCCATTGTGGTCAACGCCTTACGGCTATCAAAGGTAGGACACTAGGGATGCCTTTCTTTTCTCTTTTGTCCCAGAGTTGTGGTCAACGCCTTACGGCTATCAAAGGTAGGACACAGGGGAATTTTTATAAAATCCTTCCCCATCGGGTTGTGGTCAACGCCTTACGGCTATCAAAGGTAGGACACGGCAGTTGCCGAAATCTAAGTTTGATAAGTCTTTAGAGACAATTTTACAAGCACCTCCTACGAAATGACAATTGACGATGGAAAAAACTGAAAAATCATAAAAAATCAATCTCTGAAAACTTTATCACGTTTGATTTTCAGCAAAAAACAAGCACCTCACTGCTTAGGGTAGAGGCTAAAATCTTTATCAAATAAAGAATAGTG
The DNA here is from genome assembly GCA_030065635.1 of Xenococcaceae cyanobacterium MO_188.B32. Taxonomy (GTDB): domain Bacteria; phylum Cyanobacteriota; class Cyanobacteriia; order Cyanobacteriales; family Xenococcaceae; genus JASJDJ01. The sequence goes on along the minus strand of JASJDJ010000100.1, from coordinate 21,028 downwards.
TCAATCATAGAGTAAATTGGACTCTAACATTCAGAGGTGCTTGCTGCTTAAACGATCGAACAAGCTACTTGAGGAAGCAGCGTAAGCAGTGCATTTTTTTACACAATCCGAAACCCTCCATTATTTACTAACCAAGTATTGGGACGGTTGTAAGCAGGTAAACCTTTAACACACTGATTGGACAAGCGAATTAAAATTAAATCATCTTCTTCAGTTAAGATTTTTTCCAATTGCCAACGCATTTTTTCTCTAGTCCGTTGTGAAAGCCAACAACGAAAAATCGAATACTGTAACCTATCGCCATATCCTTCAATCAGTTTATGAGCCTTACGCCAACGTTTGGGACAGCGAATGTCATAGCAAACTAAATACCAGTTCTTTTGTTCTGCCATAACTCCCCCTAACGTACAATTAGTTGACCGAATAAACCACCTTCGCCCATCCATTCTTTTTCTAGTAACCGTACTTCTAGTTCCAAAAGACGACGATAGGTAAGAGAATATTTAGTCACAGGATGTTTCCAGGTTTCTTGTTTACGTTGTTCGTAAAGTGCGACAAATTTACGCCGTCCAGTTTCACTCAACCAAACCTGTTCCCCACGAATCTCGAAATCTTCATCCACATCCCACTGTTGACGATTGATAGAAGCGACTATAGGCATATCTACAAGAGGAACTCGAAAAATCTCCATCAAATCCAAAGCCAGAGGTGCTGCTTGAGAACGAGGTTGATGATAAAAACCTAATGCTGGTTCTAAACCTACGCTCAAAATCGCATTCATCACGTCTTTGATTAGTAGAGAATAGCCAAAACCCAGTAAAGCATTAAATCTATCTTTGGGAGGGCGACGATTGCGACCATCAAACCGCATTTGGTGAGGAATATCTGCACCCAAAATACAAGGTAGAGCAGCAAAATAAAGAGCAGCTATTTTTCCTTCTATACCCAAAAGTGATTCAATAGAAGTTATTTCAGGTATTTGTTTGATAATAGCTTGCATTTGACCAATATTTTGCTCTAACTTGACCGAGCTAATCTTTTTCCCTCTTCTACTACGCATTAAAAACTTACGCTGTCCTTGTCCGCGACAGTTAACTAATTTCTTAACTAAAGATAAACAAAATTCGGGATTACTCAGTGCTTCATACTGCCTAATCCGTCTTTGAATACTGCCTTGTCTATTATCTAAACTGCCAACATAACGACCACCACCAGAGACAAAATGAATTCCAATTCCTTGATGAGCGCAAAAATGTAACGCTTGAGTAGAAATTTGAGAAAAGCTATGGAGTACTAACTGTCCCACTTGTTGGGCTGGTATTTTTTCTAATGGTTTGTCTTTCCGAGTAATTTTGATTTGTTCTCCCGTTCTACCTACTCTTGTTCCTGGTTCGAGAATATGTAGAATTTCTCTCTCATCATCTTGAGGAAAAAGCCTTATTGGTTGCCATTCTTGATTATGCACTAATCTAGCTTCTTCTGGGAGACAGACAGGAGAAAGGGAACAACGGGTACAGAGTCTTTCATTATTCGTTACTGGTGGACGCTGAGTTGAAGTTCGTATTTTTTGGGCTTGAGCGATCGCCTGTTCCACTAATTCTTTTCCCTCATCATCAAAAGGGACATGAACCAGAACATTATCGGCATGATAGCGAATTCTACCCTCAGTAATTTTAATTCCTAATGCTGATTCAATTAGGTAACAGTAGGATAGAATTTGTAATTTGTCGCTCTCCCAGGCTTGAGGCTGTTTATGCTCATCTCTATGACAACGCCCTCGTTTGTGTTCGTAAGGAATAGTTTGACCATCGCGGGTGCGAAGTGCATCAACTCTACCCCTTAATCCCAGTTCTTCACTGACAAGAAACAGATCTTCCCAGTCTTCATCTTCCTGTTTTTCTAATTCAGCGTGTAATCTCCTTCCCGCAAAGACCGCAGCATCTTGGGTATAAAGTTCTTCTACTTCTTCGAGATAGTAAAGACGGGGACAGTAAGCTAAGGCATGAAGTGCAGAAACACGGATAGTTTCTTGTTTGATAGTTGTATCAACAATAACTTGCATAATTTAAATTTTGAAATGCTAATTTTTGTTCATACGCCTCTTGGCTATCAAAGATAGAACACATATTTATTGGCAAAATCAACGTGCATTTTGGACAAGTGAACAACGCCTTACGGCTTTCAAAGGTAGAACACGGCAGTTGCCGAAACCCAACAATACTGAGTATCCAGAGACAATTTTGCAAGCATCTCCTCAAAAATATCAATATCGATCGCAAACAAGAGAAATATTCATCAAAAGCAATTCTGAAAACAGTTAGCCCGTCTTGGTTTGAGCAAAAAACAAGCATCTCCACCTTTCATTATTTTCCTCAAATCCTTTCTCTGTATGGGATAGCAGTTAATACAATACTAAAACAAGTTCAACAAGCATAGGTGCTTGCATTTTTGAAAGAACAGTAGGAGTTAATTACTAATGTTAATTGATTGAGAAAAAAGTGCGATCACTAAAATCATTCAGAGAAAACTTTTCCATTTTGGTGTTTTTTGAACCTAAGTAATCTACTATCAAAGGTAATTTAATTTTTCCTTTGGTATTTTTAGTTAACCATTGGAGTGATGCTGAAGGTTTTTTGATGATTTGAATATCATTAATTAAATCTCGGCTTTCTCCTAAACTTAATCCTCCAAAACGTTCTATTGTTTCTGGAGAAGTTAAAGCTTGTATAATTCTACTTTCAAGATTATTAGTATCTTCAGAAGAATCAACCCCGACAATTATTTTTATTGCTGATAGTATTTCTTGAAAATCGGGTTTAGAATTACTAGGTCTATTTAAGTCAGCATTTTTTAATCTCCTTACTGTTCTCATTACTATGCTGGTTTGAGGTTTGGAAGCTAGAGCGGTCAGCTTCGCTGGCTCGCAGAGCGAGATCGCAATTTTTACTCCTTGATGATACTGCATATCTGTTTCACCAACTAACGACAGCAAGCAGCCGTAAATAGTCGATGGTGGGGGATAGGAATAAGAACCAGCATATTCCCTAGAATATGAGTGTTTAAATGAGGCAAAAGGAGCAGATATTTCTAAGAAAATCATTACTGAAAATTGTTGTTTTATTTACCAACTCCTGAGGACACGTGGGGCGAATCGAATTCGCCCCCGTGAGATGTCCGTGTGGAGTCAAAGGTATCGAATATAATTCAATTTGATTATTTATCCAGCTTTTGCTGATTTTTCCGATGTTTTTACTTGATTCAGATCGGTTTGAATTTGAGAAATTAATACTTGACTACCTTTACGAATACTGGGATAGACATTAACTCCAAGTTGTTTGAGGTTTTCTGCTTCTTCGGTAAAAGCGTAACCGCCAAAAATCCAAATTTCTGAAGCGGGAATTTCTTCGCATTCAATTAATTGTTTGAGACGAGGTGCGGTAAGAGTATCGGCATCGGGTTGTTCAAAGCAATAGAGAAACTGGGGTACTGGGTGATGCGTCCAACGGAAAATAACTGATTCTGGAGAAAAATCGTATAAAAAACGTCCGTGATTGCCTCCTACGTTAGATAATTTGGTAATAGCTTCGACAACTTGAGTAATTCGTGACTGTTCTTTCAAACTTTGGGGGGTTATTGCCATTCCATATTGAAAGCGAGTGGTAATAGTTTCGGTTGAATAGATAGAAGTGCGAGCTTTTTCTGCTGCTTCATCTTTTCCTCCACTTTTTCCTTTATCTCTACTAATGGAATTAAAAGTAATTTCTATTTTGTCCGCAGTTTGTAAAGATACAGCGCGAGTAACTTCTAATGCACCCCTGCGTTTTTTTACAGAACCACCTTTTCCTTTTTTGGCATACATATAACCCATAACATCATCATCGATGTATTTTTGAGAGTCAAAATCCTGGTCAATAAAATCAAAAGTCTGTTCGTCTTCATCCCAGACTCGGTTAACCTCACATCCTGTCATTTGCCAAAAATAGCGCATCGCCCAGCGTATTGCTTCGGCAGAAACAGCCACATGAAGTCTATCGCCCCAAAAGACTTTGGGTAAAGTGGTGCGGTTGCCTTCTGTTTCTCCACGATTATTAGCAGCTACACCGCGAGGTGTAATAATGTTGCCGAATAAATGATAAGTCATGTTGAAAATTCTCCTAATTTGGTTACGAATTCATTCTGGTTACATCGATTAAATCATTGCTACTTCATCATTGGTTTCTAGTTCTTCCTCTTCAAAATCTTCTGTGATGTCTGAATCTGTATCCACTGGAAGATCGACATATTCATCATATTTTTTAGGCATTTTCAAACCTTTGTTCAACAATATTTCTTTGGTACGTTCGACTTTCCAAGGGTCTTTATAAGCGATAATTGCTAAAGCAGCTAGACTCAAGCATTCTTCCCAGTTATCTCTTACCCATTGATGAAATTCGCCTAGATCGACATCTTGCAGAAAGGGATTAAAAGTACATACTGGGTTGCTAGTAAGTTTTGTCCACCAGCGAACAAACTGCTGCTGGGTTTTAACCGAACGTATGGACATCTGTAAATTAGTTCTAACGCGATCGAAGTTCGGTGTATTTCCCTCCTGAGTGCTGCTGCCAACTTGTCCGTATAGAGAACGAACTATCCAGGTAAACACATCACTAAATAAGGTTGCATTTGGTTTCATTAAGTTAATTGCGATCGTAGATTCTTTCATGTTTAATAGTTGTAATCTCTCCCAAGATAAGGCTTTAACGTAATCAGTAGATAAAGCCAAAATACGGTGCAAATCAGCGTACCAAGGTTTTCCTCTGATTAAATTTTCTGCTGCAATTTCTCTACCAAAGCTGACATCAATAAAAGTGCCATTTTTGCCTACTTTGATTCCGTTAGGTAGTTTCTGGCGACAGAGTTCGTAATATTTCGCAATTTCTGGATCGATACTTACTGTCTGTTTTGCTGTGATCGGAGTTTGTTTAGACCAAGGTACAGCACCAAATACCCATACTTGACAACTAGATGAGGACACGGTTGCTGAGGGGTTCTCAGCACCATGAGATGTCCGTACAGCATTATCTTTAATTGTTTTAGCACCAGCTAATGCGGTTAAATATTTGAGTGAAGCATCAGATATACCACTGGCAAAGTAATCTAAATACCTAATGTGATTTTGTTCTTGTCTGTAATTGGCAAAATCTTCTAAATTTTCTACATCGGGAATAATCAACGCCCAAAGAGATTTGGCTTGTTTAAGACGCGATCGCAGGCGATAATAACTACAGGCTATAGGTGCAAAAGCTAACGCAATCAGTCCTTCTGGTGTTTCTTCTAGTTTGGTTTTCGCCCCCAGTGCTTCGTGTAAATTTCCTCCCCCTGGATACAGCCAACTCACAATTGGAATATGTGGTTTGAATTTTTCTTTTTTATAGGGCTTAAGAGTACGTAAATCTTGATGGGGATAATATTCGAGGGGTTTGTATTCAACTTCGATCTGTTTGTCATCAATATCTAGAGTAATTGTAGTTTTCCCTGGAGACTTAATTGCTCTTGGTTGTAGATAAAATACAGAAGTTAGTCCATTGTGAATAGCAATTTGTTCTAAGGTTGTTAATTTTTCATTACCAGGTATTTTAATTATTCCTTCTTCAGTTAATTGATAAGCTTGAGACAGCAGCCAAGTTATAGCTTCATAATCGGAACATTCCCAAATAAGAGTTATTTCATCTTTATCAGGAGATAAGTCCCAACTGACTATTTTTTCTTTGATGGCAGATAAAGAATCTAGAATCGACCATAAACCACCCAAACCCGCCCGATGTAGTTGTGTCGGACAAGTGTCCCATAGTGATAGTATTAATTTAGTTGCTGTTGAGGATTGAGTTTTCATTTTTATCGTATGTAGGTATAGTGACCGTAAGTTTTAGCTAGCATTTCGTCTTTAGGATTGTATGCACCAATCTTTGGGTGATAATGAATATCTTCAGTTGGCGCAATTCGATAAAATTTAAAAGCCTTATTTTGTTGCCATTTTTGAGTTTTTCCTTTAATACTTCGTACTGAAACTACATATTTTTGGGCTTCTAAAGAAGGCTTGCATTGAGATCTTTGAATAAACCTGCTTCAGTAAATCTAGTTTTTGCTTCAGTATAAATATGTTGTGAATCTGCTACCTGATTAGTAATCCAGAGAACTTTACCATTATTTTTTAATTCGGTAATTATTTCAGCCCAAGCTAATTCTTGAGAGTCTATTTTATTTATTTTGTATCGCTCTAATTCTTCAATTTCTTTTGCCCCTCTAAGAACATCGGCAGATTCATTATTTTCAGCTAAAACATCTTGAATAGCTTTTTCTTGTGCGGTTGTCAAAGATGCTGACATCAAGACCATAGGAGTATTACGAAAAATCCTGAAAAATTGTAATAATGCACTAAATAATTGAGGTGGATAGGCGTGAATTTCGTCAAAAACAAAAATACCTTGTGATATAGCAGGAAAACTATACAGTCCTTTACGATGATTTTGAATCAAACCCAAAACAGTATGGGCGGTACAAAAAATCAATTTAGAATGCCACAGTTTTAAAGCTTCAACTTTAGTTTGAAATGATGTTATCTCATCCTCTTCAGGATCGAATTCTTTATTATTAGATTCTCGCTCGTAGCTCACCATTAAATCTTTAAATTTAAGTTGATAATCGACCCACGAACGACTGTGAGATATAGTAGCTAGTTCTTTTTGAGCTAAATTTAATCCATAATCAATAAACCCTTGAGAAGTAGTAGCGGTAGTAGGGTAACAAAAAAACATTTTGGCTTTTAATTCCTGTTTGATTAATCTTTGAAACCGCACAAAGGGAACTAAAGTTTTACCAGCACCACAACCAGCAACAACAATTAATACTCTAGATTTATATTTTTTTTCTTTTTTTTGAAATGGTAATAAAGATTTGCCTTTTAATGTAGCCTGAATAACTTTGTCAATCTCTGATGCTGTTAAATACTCGGCTAAAGCATCTTCAATCCACTGTGTATAATCGCGCTCTCCTCTCTCTTCAGTAAATAATGCCGATGCAGCTAAATCCGCACTCATTACTAAAGCTTTAACTACTGCAACTTTCTTTTGTTTTTCTAAATCGCGATCGCAGCTTTTACTAATAATATTAATACACCAGTCTTTTACTTCTTCTATCCATTTTTGTAAATCATTTACTTCCAGTTGCTCAATACTAAGAATATCTTTAGGTAGCTGAGGAGAAAATTCAAAATATCTTACCCCTAGATTTAAAATATTTTCAAAATCTGAAGTTTGTTTTTTACTTGTATAAATCTTTAGAGGAATAACGATTCGCTCTGAAGCAAAATAATTTTGTCGCTGGGTTTTTAGGTGATGAGTAATAACCCCAACAAGTGCTATCGCAATATTGATATTAGAAGCAGATTTGAGCCAAGTATAAATAGATTTTATTCGATAAGCTAAAACTACACTTAATAATTCATGCCTAATAGCTTGATTAGCTACAGGAAGTAATGTATTGTGAATTTGATACCAATCTTTTAATAACTTTTTAGTAGATTTAGAATGAATAAAAGCCTGGAAATCACCGCTTACTTTTCCCCAGTCGTGAATCCAAATAGCTAAAGCTACAGTATTAGCTAATTCTTCTGGAGTCATGTCTAAACCAAGGCGATGACAAATTATTACTGCAATGGTTTTAAACTTTAAAGCAGCTTGAATGCCTAGCTCTAAATGACCTACTAAAGTAAAAGCATATCGATTGTCTTCATACTCTTTTTTAAGGGATTTAGCTAATAATCTCATACAAAAAAACCAGCCCCCATTTTACGTCTTCCTCCCAATCCCAATGTTTTTAACTTGAGAGAATCTTCTTCACTTAGTCCTGTCACTTGCACTCCAAACCCAGGATTTCTCTTACCTTTAACTATCAAAACTTTTCTATCTAATGCTCCTTGACGTAACAAAATAGATACTTTTCCCTCAATTTCTCTTTCTTGTAGCTGACGAGTGGCAGCAGCTAAAAACCGATCTGGCGATAGGTTAGGTTCTTTTGGAGATAAATGAATGAGAACAATTCTGGCTTTTAAAGTCGATTTTGGGGTTAAAGGTGCAATACTTGGAATTTTGAGCGATATCTCTCCCTGTCCAATCCTTAAAGTTTGTCCTGCCAGACTATACAAGCTACTAGCTTTTGATAGCGGTATCCGAATATATAACCGAGAAAACTCTTGAGTTTCAATTTTCCCTTTCCCATTTTTAATTCCCGCGATCGATGAAATAGAGGTAATCGGACAATCTCCCAACCAAGGTATTTGACGCTTGAGAGCAGAATAAAGACTATATCCGTGCATAGAGGAGATTAGCGAACCAGGTTGTATGGGAAAGTTAGCTTCCAATAAAGGTTCTATTTCTAAAGATTTTACTTTTTGTTTTGTATCTAAATCTAACATTTTATTACTTTATAAAGTAGTACAAAGTTATTTTTAACTCTGTAATGATGTCAACCTTAATTAATAAATCTTAAAAAAATACGCTGAATAGTCAAAAACTAATGTAAGAAAATATCATCAATAAGACGTGAATCGAAAAACTCCTGCGGAGTCATAGGTATTGCCATAGAATCGGATTAAGATTCTACCAGCACAACTTATTCAGCGTATCTAACTCTAATTGAACAACTCTTTTAAAGAGTCAAAGATAACTCGATCGTAAGGCTTATTGTTGTTTTCTGCAATTAAAAAAAAGCTTTTTACTATGCTTTCTCTAAAGATTATTTGCTTAAGAATTAATCACACTGGGAATTAGTTCAATAATCTGGTTTACTACCTCTTCTGGAGTCTGTTGGTTTTCTACTTTAACGTGTAAATCTGCTTGAGTATACAGAGGACGGCGAACTGACCATAACGATTCTAATTTTGAAGCCAAAGGTCTACTTCCATCTGTCTCTAAACGCTCTTGAATTATTTTGAGGTCTGTATCTAGCCAAATAATTAGACCTTGACGTAAATAGCTCCAATTTATTTGCCTTTGAATGATACCACCCCCAGTGGCGATCGCACTTTTAATATAAGCAGATACTTCGTTTAAAACTTTACTTTCCAAATCACGGAAATTTTCTTCTCCTTCTTCGGCAAAAATTTCGGGAATTGTTTTGCCGGCTACGGCTTCTATTAATTCATCTGTATCAAAGAAACGATAGCCTAATTCTTTAGCTAAAAGCTTACCAACAGTGGTTTTTCCTGTTCCCATCATACCAATTAGGTAAACATTCAGTCCTTTGAGTAAATCTTCCATTGTCGGTTTTTAATTAGAGCAAACTTTAAATTAGCAAATTTGCTCCTAAAAAAAAATATTTGTAAATTTATTACACTATTAAAATCTTAATGTCAACGATCGTAATCCTAGTCCAAACAGTGATCTAGTTTACTGAAGGTTTACCAAAGCTTCATTAAAATCAGATATATTAATACGTAAATTTAGTAAAAGTATCTTAATATATTAGATCGATCTCACTAATTACATAAATATAAATGTTTCCAACATATTAATATTCAGTATTTATACTCAGGACAGTATTTTCAATGAAGGCAAGATCGGTACAATTAATTAGAGAATTAGTTAAACAAGCTTTAACTACAGGCTATTTGACTATAGAAGCAGAAGAAAAATTACGTGTTTTGCTCAGAGGGAAATATGAGTCAGAAGATTTTGAAGCATTTATCAACTTACAGCAGGCAGCAATGCTTGGTTTAGTCAAGCAAGAATCACGAGAAGTACTCTTTGCTTCTAAAAGCTAATTGTCTCTAGTTCAAATCCATTCCTCATCATCATCTGGTTTCGTTTCCATCGGCTCGTTAGTATTTTTGCGTGAAGCTGGATCGATCACTCTGTAGTTAGCATCATAAACTCGGTCTACTTCTCGGTCTTTATTTTTATTGGCTGGACGAAATTTATAAGAATAGGCAGTATCAGAACTTGGAGTTGTTGCGGAATCCTTTGAAAATTGAGGACGTTTGTTATCCTTTATCTGCTTATCAGCAGGTTGCTTGGTAGCATTTTCTTGAGTTGATTCCTCCGTATCCCAATCATCATGTTGGCGGTCATCTTCCCAATCCGATCCCTTGGTAAAATTATGAGTAGATGGTGGATTAACGTTAGTTGTAGTTTCTACTGACGATCGCTCTATAGGTTGCTTTGCTCGAGCGAATGGTTGCGTATTAGTAAATTTGGTTTCTGTTTGAGAACTTCTGGGCGTATTTTCTACTTCTGAAGTATAGCGAGTTGAAGCAGAAGATTTACTTTTACTTGAACCTTTTGTACCTAGATAATTAAGTAATTGCCAAACAAAACTAGTAGCCACACCCGCTAAGGTAAAGAACAGCATCCACAACGATAAAGGTAATGGGGGTGTTTGATAGAAACAAGAAGATTGATTAACATCAGGACAAAGTAATTTGAGAGAGAGAAGTGGTTGATTTTGCCAAAATAGAACGCCCAAAAACAACAAAACTAATAATATTAAAAATATTTTGAGGCGATTGAATAACATAATTTTCAGGGATTTGTGGTAGGATAGACATCCAATGAATTTATATTCTTTTGTAGCCAAACATAGTAAAATCTTGAGAGATGAAACTAGATGCGATGACTCAAAGAGATAAGGTGAAAGTCCTTGACACAACTGCTTAAACAGTTTTGCTGATAGTCAGGGGTCGAATAAACATCTCTTTTGAAGAGCAAATCAAACCAAAATTCAAAAGTTTCTCTTTCAAGTATCTAGAAAAGTATCCCCAGAAACCTGAGGACACGTCTTTTGAGCAAAGCTCAAAAGCTTGAGATGTCCGTTTTGGCGAGGGGTAGAGGGCATTATGGTAGTTTGCCCAGCCAGAGGAACTCCTGGCAGCGTTGAAATTGTGGTGTAACATTTGACTATATTTTCAATAACTATTCATCCCAATTATAGAAAGAAAGAAATTAGAAAAGACGCTCGATTTAATTAATGCTTTAATCAAACGGATAGACATAAGCATACATACCTTCTGCCTTTAAACTGGCTACAAATTTTTCTGCTTGACTTTTTTGTTCAAAAGCTCCCATATAAATAAATATACCTTGAGGAAAGTTAACTAAAGAAACTTGTTTTACTTGAGTCTTGGCTAATTCTAAAGAGCGATCGCCCGCATATTCAGTTAATATATAGTAATAATCTTTACTCTTAGAGAGCAAAGGATGGGCAGCATAAGTAGGTATGTAGCCAGCATGAGCTTCAGTTATAGACTTTGCCGATTTTGATTCTTTGTTTGCTGGTTCTGGAGAAGATATCGTACTCAGAGTACTCAAATTAAGCTCGATGAATTCTTTGGCTGCTAAATTAGGTTCTGTCGATAACCTTTCAGAAGACTTGGCTTTAGCTGCTTCGATCGCATCTTGACGATGAAGGAATATAAATGCACCAGAAACTAGATTGGCTATTAGCACAATTAGCAGAGAACTAATTACCCAAGGATTCTGTAAAACATTCTGTCCCTTAATTTTGTCTGTACTAGAAGATGTTAGTTCTTCCTCTAAAATATCTTTAAGGTAAAGTTTAGCAGGACTTAAGTAACCATTAGGATTTTTTTTAGGTGGATTAAATAGATTAATTTCACGCTCGGGAAAAGGTTGATGAACTAAGCTAGACTTTTTTTCAGACAGAGAATTGGATTGCTGAGACATAATTTTGGTGATTAGATACTAATTTGCGATCGCCGAGTACAAGTGACGAGAAGACTTGACGATCTAGCTTAACCTCTGCTTAGAAAAAATGATAAGTGCTTATTGAGTAAAAAATTGTCCAACTGTTTGAGAAAATTGCACTAATTTTTGCCATACTTCCTCAAAGCCAATCCCCAAAAATAATTGTAAAATCAACGCAATGATAGCAATGCTTAGAGCCGTGCTGATACTAGCTTTTAAGACTTTGATTGACCAAGTAAAAAGAAGCCAGGCAACAATAATAGCAGCGATGATAACAATTAAATCTACTGGCATAGATATCTATTAAATAGGGATCGACTTCTAAGATACCTTAGGCAACACCAAAAAGAAGAGGAGAGATTCTTCCCTCCTCTGTGATTTATCTTGTGGTTTAGTTTCTGGATTACCTTTGAGCTTTTTACGCAGCATTTTTTGTTGTTTTCTTAGCTGTCTTGCTCTTGCTGTGCCACCTTTTCCTTTATCGTTTCGCCCCTGACGACGAGGGGATTCCCATCTTTTTAGCCTTTGTGCCAAGGTTAATATACTCCTTTGAAATATCGATTACTTCTATTATAGATTACCAAATTAAATTTTGTTGATTTAACCAAGTAAATCAGCGATCGCACTTTATTGTATGGAGGTGCAAGAGGTCTATTGTTTCCGCTACAATAGCCCGTTAGTGTTTTTTTATAGGGTCAATAATTTATGGGTCGCGCTGAAAAAGTTGTCTTAGCTTATTCTGGGGGGGTAGATACTTCCGTTTGTATTCCTTATTTAAAAGAAGAATGGGGAGTAAAAGAAGTTATTACTCTAGCAGCAGATTTGGGACAGGGAGAAGAACTTAAACCAATTCAGTCAAAGGCTTTAAAATGTGGGGCTGTAGAGTCTTTAGTAGAAGATGCTAAAGAAACCTTTGTTAAAGAGTATGCTTTTCCTGCCATTCAAGCTAATACTCTCTACGAAAATCGTTATCCTCTCTCTACTGCTTTAGCTCGTCCTCTAATTGCTAAATTATTAGTAGAAGCAGCGGAAAAATATGGAGCAGATGCCGTTGCTCACGGATGTACTGGGAAAGGTAACGATCAGGTACGCTTTGATGTGGGTATTATGGCATTAAACCCGAACCTGAAAGTGTTAGCACCAGCCAGAGAATGGGGGATGAGTCGAGAAGAAGCTATCACTTACGGAGAAAAATTTGGCATGGAATTTCCCGTGAAAAAATCTTCTCCTTATAGTATCGATCGCAACTTACTGGGACGCAGTATCGAAGCAGGACCGCTAGAAGACCCCATGACCGAACCTCCCGAAGAAGTTTTTGTCATGACTAAAGCGATCGCGGATACTCCCAATGAGCCAGAATATATAGAAATTGGCTTTGAACGAGGAATTCCTGTTAGCATCAACGGTAACCAACTTAACCCTGTCGAGCTTATTACTCAACTCAATGAAATAGTCGGCAATCATGGATTTGGGCGCATCGACATGATTGAAAACCGCGTTGTCGGCATCAAATCGCGGGAAATCTATGAAACTCCAGCCTTGTTAGCACTAATTAATGCTCATCGTGACTTAGAAAGTTTAACTCTCACTGCCGATATTACGAACTATAAGCAAGGAATAGAACAAACTTATAGCGAACTGATTTATCGAGGATTGTGGTATAGTCCTCTTAAAGAAGCTTTAGATGCTTTTATTCAGAAGACTCAAGAACGGGTTTCTGGTAGCGTAAGAATTAAGTTATTTAAGGGTAATGCTACTATTGTAGGTCGTAAATCCGCTAATTCTATCTATACTCCCGATCTAGCTACTTACGGCGCAGAAGATAAATTCGATCATAAAGCTGCTGAAGGCTTTATCTATATTTGGGGACTACCCACTAGAGTTTGGGCGGAAAAAACGAAATAAGTTTGGAGTTCGGAGTTATCGAACTTACTATCAAGGGCGATCGCTATTATCGATCGCCCGTATTGGTAATCTAATAAAATTTAAATTGTGGGTATGAATATCGATCGCTTAAGGAAAATAGCGATAAATTTCTCTGCGATTCAGAAAGCGAACAAAAACTACAGTACCTTTTTTAATAATTAGCCCGACGCGATAGTCACCAATTCTGGAGCGATAGTAAAGGCTCTTTTTTACTTTCAGTTTCTTGAGATTAGGAATTTGACTCAAATTGTCTGCTTTTTCTACTGCCACAATAAATTGTTCTAGACGAGAAAGAAGCTCTTTTTCTTTGATAGAGCGAACATCTTTAAGAAAACTAGCTTTAAATTCTGTCTCCACTATTCACCACTTAATGCTTTAAATACTTCTTCTCGACTGACAGTTTTACTTGTTTCTCCTTCTTCAATAGCACGGGATAGCCTAATATCTTCTAAAGCATCTACTAATATAGAACTTACTAAATCTTGGTTTTCTTCTATTACTTCAACAATAGCTTCTTTAAATAAAGCTTTGATTCTGGTTTCATCGACACTGGCTGAATTAGTCATATTTTATCTCGATTGGAATACCCTAATTTTATACTAGGCATAAATTTATTTTTAGAGTTTGGTTAAGAGCGATCGCTCTTTCTAATTACAAAAGCAATCGCCTGGCTCAACCTAATGATGGAATACTCCTCAGAGTTTAGTTATGTGCTAACTGAAAAGAACTATCCATCTTCATTTCTATATACCACACGAAATCTTTTACAGCTTAAAAGCATATCTTCACTAACCTCATAGCCTTCTATTTTTGCCTCATTTGAGAAGAAATCCCAGTGAGCTTGCTTCCAGTATTCTAGGCTTAAATTACCTTCACCCTCAGCTTTGGCAAAGTCGGCATCAACATCCTTATAACGCCGAATGGTTATTTCATAGGTTTCGATAAGACACAAGATATCCCCTTTGCTGTTTACAATAATGCTTAAGCCTGCGTCATCTAAAATATTTTCCCCAAGGTAACGACTACAGGTAGCCGTCTTAATACCTTTGAGTACAAGTTCTCCTAGTTTATCTGCCATTTGAGGACTGTTACCAAAGCTCCAAGCATTGGGTAAAGTGTAATGTCTATGCTTATGTTGTTTGGGCAAGGTAGCAAGATAGGATCGCCAAAATTGCTCGATTACTTGTGTATTTATCATTTTAATTCTATGTTCCCTGAGATGTTCAAGTAACATTTAAAGCACCATTTTGTCTTAACCATTGCTTTTGTTCGTCGCTTAAACCTTCGGCATCAGAAAAAACTGCTCTATCGACATTACAATTATCAAAAATGACATTTTGCCAAACAGTATTTTCTAAGTTGGCATCTTGTAAATTAGCATTAGTTAAATTTATATTGGTCAGTTTTGCACCTTCTAAGTTAGCAGATAATAAATTGCTATTACTAAAATCAATCTTGTTTAGCCGTGCGCTACTGAAATCTGTCTCTAGTAATTCTGCGTCGGTAAAGTTGACTGTATCTAATTGAGCCTGAATGAATTTAGAGTTTACCAAACTAGCATCTGTAAAATCAGCGTTAGTAATATTAGCTTTAGTTAGATTAGTATTTTGTAAATTGGCTTTGTGCCATCTAGAATTTTTAATATTTGAACTTTGAAGTAGAGCATTAGTCACCATTGCTCGTTCAAAATCAATTTTTTCCAAGATAGTTTGTACTAAATAAGCTTTACTGAGATTTGCACCACTAAAATCAATATCTGTTCCTGAAACTTGCCGTAAATCTGCGAGAGATAAATTAGTATTAATAGCCTTTAGTCCATCTAACTTGGCAGCAAATAATTTAATTTTGTAAGCGTTAGCATCGTCTAAAATAGCATGGCTTAAATTGGCACTATTCAGTTCAGTTCTTTCCAGATTAGCTTGAGATAAGTTAGCATAACTTAAGTCAGCGAACATTAAATTGGTACTTTTAAAGTTTGCTCTACGGCAAGAAGCTCGAACTAAATTAGCTCCTCGCATATAAGACTCACTAAATACAGCTTCGTCGATATTGGTAGATTCTAAATTCAATCGACTCAATTCTGCCTGTTTAAAAGAAACTCCCAATTTAATTTTTTGTAAAACTGTTTCTCGATCGAATAAAGTCATGGATAGTACTAAGTAAAAAATAATAAATAAAATAATAAATCTAATCAACTAAGTCATTGACTATCTTCGCCAATCTTTCGGAACTGTCTGTTATGGCTAAATTGGCTGCGTTTTCTGCCATTTTTTCTAATTGAGTAGGAGATTGCAATAATTCTAAAACGCGCTCGCGCAAAATTGACCCAGTTAATTTTTCTTGTCGATAGACAATTGCTGCGTCAGCATCGGCAAATACTTTAGCGTTATAAGCTTGATGATCTTCTGCTGCGTAGGGATAGGGAATTAAAATAGCAGGAGTATGAGTAACTGCCAATTCTGTTAATGTTCCCGCACCAGCCCGACTGATAGCTAAATTAGCTCTTTGTAATAACCCCGCCATATTTTCGTAAAAGGGCAAACAAATATACTGAGGATGCTGCAAACTATCTATTTCGGGGTCGTTTTTACCCGTGAGATGGACTACCACTGCACCAATTTCAAACCAGGCTTGGGCTGCTTCCCTAACTAATTTATTGACGGCTACTGCTCCCTGGGAACCACCAACTACTACAATTAAAGGTACATCGATGGGAATATCTAAATCTAGACTTTGACTAGTGAGAAATTGAGAACGAACGGGAGTACTAACGTGAACTGTATTTACTTGAGGTAAATATCGATCGGTACCTGCAAAACCCAGAGCAACAGTATCACACCAACGACTCAAGAAACGAGTTACTTTACCGGGAATAAAGTTAGACTCATGAATCACAGCAGGTATTTTTTGCAGACGAGCAGCTAAAATAGCAGGAGCAGCAATATAACCCCCAGTAGTAAAGACAGCATCAATGTTTCTTTCTTTAATTATTTTTTGGACTTGGAAAACCGAAGCAAGAAAACGAAAGATAATCTGAACTGTTTTTAGCCCGAAACCCTGTTGAAATCCCTCAAGAGAAATTGTATGTAGAGTATAGCAGTCGGGTACTAAAGTTTGTTCCAGGCGATCGCTTACTCCTAACCATTCAATCTGATAATTGGGTAATTGTTCGGCTAAAGCCAAAGCAGGAAACAGATGTCCCCCAGTACCACTAGCAGCGATCAATAAACGAGGTGATTTTGTCGTCACAGAAGTTGATTAAATTACGTCTGATGTTGATTAACGTTGTCGATCTTAAACTAGCTATTAGCTATTAGATACCCGCTATTAGCTTTTTTAAACAAAAACACAAACTAAACAAGAGAGCGAGTGAAAGAAGCTGAAGTAATTGGCATAGATTTAGGCGGTACGGCAATTAAGCTAGGACGTTTTTTAAAAGATGGAACTTGTCTGGAATCTTTGAGTGTACCTACTCCCCAACCCTCCCTACCAGAAGCGGTAGTTCAGGCGATCGCGCTTAATGTAAATAAACTTAAAGAAAATAATAATTGCATTGCTATTGGGATTGGTAGTCCCGGTCCTGCGGATAGTACGGGTAGAATTGCTAAAATTGCCATTAATTTAATTGGTTGGGATAATGTACCTCTAGCCGATCGGTTAGAAGCAAAAACAGAATTACCTACAATTGTCGCTAATGATGCTAACTGTGCTGGTATTGGGGAAGCTTGGTTAGGTGCTGGCAGGAAATTTAAACATTTAATTGTTTTAACTCTGGGGACTGGTGTTGGTGGGGCAATTATCCTCGATGGTAAATTGTTTACTGGTCATTTTGGTGCTGCGGGAGAACTGGGTTTAACTATTCTCGATCCCAAGGGTCATCCCTGTAGAAGTGGGAATAGAGGTTCTTTAGAACAGCACGCTTCTATCGGGGCGATTTATCGTGCTACGGGTAAAGAGCCAGCAGAATTAGGTAAATTAGCGCAATTGGGCGATCGATCTGCTTTAGAGTTTTGGCAGAGTTACGGACAAATTTTAGGTGCAGCAATAGCTAGTTTAATTTATGTTTTAACTCCTGAAGCGGTGATTATTGGCGGTGGTATTAGTGCTAGTGCGGAGTATTTTTTACCAGCTACCATAACGGAAATTGAAAAGCGAGTGTTACCTACTTCTCGTCTGGGTTTACAAGTTTTAACTGCCGAGTTGGGGAATAAAGCGGGTATGTTAGGGGCAGCTAAGTTGGCTTGGGAGTTGATTAAGTAGGCAGGAGTGCAGAGGTCATAATAAGCTTCACGGCAGTCGCTCGATTATGGCAACTGTGGGTTGAGCATCTCTCTTTAAATGTTTGAGAATCTGTAATTCGCTCGTCCATTATCTTGTCTAGCTTCTATCCAACTCTAGTCTTGTTTCTCGATCGCGCCCGTGGGGCGCGATCGCATTAGAAATTTCTTCCTAACCAAATTCCCCTTTCAAAGATGCCGTGAAAACTCAGGATTACTAATCCGTTCTAGAAGTCGAGCGAGAAAAATGTTGTTCATTAAGAAATATAACATCGACTCGATACCAAGTTGTCAAAATCTCAAGACCATGACTACCATAGTAGTATCGACTCGAAACTAAATTACGGGGAATTTATGAAAACCTTGACTAATTTAGCTAATTTAGCTTGATTTTAGCCAATGTTACGACTTATCAACTAGCTTTCTCAGAGCCAGTTAATTCAGTTAATTCTTACGATCGAGTTCTTTCATTTTTGAGTAACCCAACGCTGATTTAATTAATCGATTGAATAAGGAGAATAATAATGACATCATTTTTACTGTCCAGCCCCAGTCTAAAATCAAGATGGCACTACTTAAAATTTTGTCAGAAAATAGTTGGTTCTCAGTATGTAATTACCAATAAAAATGTAATTACAGCTATAGAAACAGCTACTTTTGCCACATCACAACAAGTGCGTTTTATCATTCAACCAGGTTCATCACAAGAAGTTCAAGCTTGCCTCAAAGCTGCTCAAGACTTTGGAGTACCTATTTACCCAGTCAGTCGAGGATATAACTGGGGATATGGTTCTCAAGTCCCGTATGAAAACTTCAGTGTGGTCATGGATTTGAGTCGGCTGAATCAAATTAAGGTCGATGGGAAAAATGCCACTGTTACTCTTGGTCCTGGAGTAACCCAGCAGCAGTTATTTGAGTATTTACGTTCAAACTATCCTCACTTGCTCTTCTCTATAACAGGAAGTTCACCTTACTCTAGCATTATTGGTAATGCTATAGATGCAGGATATGCTAATGGTTTGAATGTCATTCGCTGGAATTATGTCATTTCTCTTGAGGCAATTTTACCCTCTGGTGAATTACTTAAAACTGGATTTGATGCTTTGCCCAATGCTTCAACTGCAAGAATATCTAGTTATGGTCGAGGTCCAGACTTGAAGGGTTTATTTCGGCAATCAAATTTAGGGATTGTCACTGAAATGACATTGGAATTGTCATTGTTACCTGAATACTTACAAATATTTTATTTTTCAATCGATGATGAAGCACAGCTAGATGAGTTAACAGACCAATTGCAAAATTTAAAGCAAACTGGATTAATTCAGAGCAATTGGATCTTATTACATGGTTATCGAATTCTCGCAGAGATTAGTCAGTTTCCTTGGCTAGAAGCATCTGGAAAATCAACCCTCGATCTTCAGTTGATGCTTAAAATTCTAAGGCAACAACAAATCCCTGTCTGGTCAGGAGTCTACAATGGAATATTTGCCATCTATTCTCCTAGTTTCAGACACGCTCAGGCAGCAACAGCAGATATTCACGAAGCACTTCAGGACAAGGTAAATCGATTTAAATCGGTGACTGTAGATAAAGCTCAAATCAAAAGATTGCGTTGGAATCAGAATTTAGCAATTCCTGAATTGACTTATGAGCTACTTAAAGGTCGTCTGCTGACTTTTGCAGGAATTCCTGGGCAGGGAAGCATCCCGATTGGCTATTGGCGTAAGCGCAACTCAATTCCAGAAATCATGAATTTAGATCGAGATCGATGTGGTTTTATCTGGATAGCCATAACAGCACCTTCTTCTGGTACGGACGCTCTTACTATTGTTCCAGTTATCGAACAATGTTTTAATGATTATGGATTTGAGCCGATGATTGTTTTGGATGGTGTTAACACCAGAGAAATGTACGTGATGACATCATTAGTTTTCGATCGAGAAGTCCCTGGTCAAGACCAAAAAGCTCAGATGTGTTTTGAGCGTCTAACAGCAGAATTAAAAACAATAGGATATTATCCATATCGTTTACCTAAACCCCTATTTACTCCGAATTCTATAGCAGAAAGAAATGATGACCATACCTCAGTTTTGACCAAGTTAAAGTCTAGTCTCAGCAGATGGACAACTTTTTGAACCAGCGCGATCGCGATAAAGAATTTCTTAATCGAACTCTTGTAATATAAGTAGCGATCGCGCTACTAAGTAAGAACCCAGGAGCAGTTTTACTAGATACAGTAATGCAGTAACTCTCCCCCTACTTGAGACATTCAATGCCAATTATAGCGGCACAGTCGAGGAAATCCTGCCAGAACTCTTGACCAAATTCCTGTACTCCTTCAGGAGAGACTATAGGTTGATGCCAACGAATCTTTTTAAAGCCAGCAGTTCGGAATGCCCATTCATAGATGGCTCTGCTCAGGTAATAGTTATAAAGGCTGAACTTCTGTCCGTCAACAAAGAATGTTAGGGCGATCGGCACCCCTTCGGCTAGCGACCCGGAAATACTTTTGGTCAAGCCATATTTTTCACAGAGGGGATAGGATTCAGGAGACTGTGCGACATTGTCGTTGATGGCAACGAAACGACCGCTCGGTTTCAGATTTGCATAGATGGTCTGACACATTTTGAGCAGTTGTGCTTTCGTTTGGGCATGATTCAGCAAATAGGAGGCTACCACCAGCTCGAAGCTGCCAATTTGACCGAGTTCACACACATCAGCAACAATATATTCAATTCCCAGCGGTTCTCTAGCTTCTTCCTGTTTTGCTAGTTCAATCATTTTGGGAGAAAGCTCCACACCCACGATCCGTGTAGCACCCAAATGGCTAAACTGTCTGGTATAAAATCCTTCTCCGCAACCGAGATCGAGGATTGATTTTCCAGCTAGCTCACCAAGTAAATTCAAGTAAGTATATGCATCAATATATTCGCTCTTGGGCAATTCATGCACTTGTTGATAATGCTGGGCTATGCTGTCATAGTAAGCTGCCATTTTTAGTCTCCTTTTTGGGATTAATTGTCATGGTTATTTGACTCAGAATATTTGGGGTTGATTTCAACGTGAGTTCCCAGTCCAAATTGAGTT
>JASJDJ010000279.1 GCA_030065635.1 Xenococcaceae cyanobacterium MO_188.B32 | reverse complement strand
GTTTAACCTCAAAATAGCTAAATCCTTAATATATCTGGGTTTCAGGCGAATTTACCTCTTCGAGGTAAATTCGGCGTCTGGCAAGGCTTTCACCCCTTTTTGATAGGTAAAATTGTCAAAGTCCCGTTAAGAGGGGTAGAAGATATAGTCGAGCAAGATAACAGGGCGGTAGAAAGCTTATATCCAAGGCAAAAAGCTAAAGTTAAACTACCCAACGAAGAAATTATGTTTTATGCCGAGAAGCTTTACAAAAATTGGTCGACATAATTAAAGAATTTGGTATTCAATAATTTACGAAATAGCGATCGCGCTTTTTTTGAATTAGTATGAATCACATCGTTATCCGTGATGCTGTCAGTCAAGATTTTAAAAAGATTGCCCAAATTTTAGTTGAAGCTTATCGACAGTATGCAGAAGTCTTGACACCCGAAAACTGGAGGAAAATGCAAGCAAACTTAACCAACGTAGCAAATACTGCTAATTTGGCAAGTTTAATCGTAGCCGAAGAGAATAATAATATTTTAGGCTCGATCGCTTATTATGCTCCTGGTAAATCTAACCCCAATATTTTTCCATTTGAATGGTCATATTTCATGTTAGGGAGAGTCTGAATTTTTAGGCTATTTTCATTTTCTCCCTATCTGCTCTTCATTCTCTTTCTGTTTTCTTCTCTCGCCTTTTGGTTAGTCTAAACTACAGTAGATAAGCTATTGTAGAAATTAAAACGTGCCTGGGGGACGGGGGTAGCAATGAAAAAATTTCTACTACTTTGTTTATTTATCTTTGGTTTAGTTTTTGCCCTGTCAAATTTTCAGGGATTAGCCAGCCAAGGAGATTTTAAGTCAATTATCCTCGATTTTAGGGAGGATATTCCCAATAGTAAAATTAAAGAAGAAATACGAACAATAGCGCAACAATATAATCGACAAGCAACTCTCAATAGTATTTTTTCTATTGAAGATAATGTCTATATAGTAGAGGGCGATCGAAAAGTACTTGATGCTTTACAACACTCCCCTCTAAGAAAAGATACAGAATATATCGAACCCAACTATATCTATCATCAGTTAGAAGTTCCTAACGATCCAGAATACAGCAAACAATGGAACTTACATACTATTAATGTAGAACAGGCGTGGGACGAAACTAAAGGAGATGGAGTAACCGTTGCTGTTATCGATACTGGAGTTACCAAAGTACCCGATCTCAAATTAACCAAATTTGTTCGAGGTTATGACTTTGTTAACGATCGAGTTAGTGCCAATGATGATAATGGTCATGGTACTCACGTCGCCGGGACGATCGCGCAATCAACTAATAATGGTTATGGTGTAGCAGGTATTGCCTACGAAGCAAAAGTCATGCCTTTAAAAGTTCTGGCTGCTGGTGGCGGAGGAACGATAGCGGATATTGCCGAAGCAATTAAATTTGCTGCCGACCGCGATGTAGATGTAATCAATATGAGTTTAGGTGGTGCTGGCGAAAGTCACTTAATGAAAGAAGCGATCGACTATGCTTACAACAAGGATGTAGTTATTATTGCTGCTGCTGGTAATGAAAACCGCAATGCTGCCTCCTATCCTGCCCGTTATCCTCATGTTATCAGTGTAGCTGCTACCGATGCTGCTGGAGAAAAAGCACCTTATTCTAACTATGGCGCGGGAGTAGATATTTCTGCCCCTGGTGGTAGCGAAACCGCTAAAATTATCCAAAATACTATCGACCCCAGTACGGGAGAATCAACTTTCGTTGGTTTTCAAGGCACGAGTATGGCAGCCCCTCATGTTGCTGGAGTGGCAGCTTTAGTTAAAGCATCAGGTGTTAGTGAACCAGAACAAGTATTAGACGTTCTCAAAAGATCGGCACGTCGAGTTCAAGAAGACCCCCTCAATCATTTTGGTGCGGGTCACTTAAATGCAGCAGAAGCAGTTAAATTAGCCCTAAAAGGACAAATTACCTTCCGCGACTTTTTCCGTTGGCTACGGGACAGTGGTTATCTCAACCCTCGCTTCTGGATCGATGGTGGTGCAGTTGCCTTGTTACCGAAAATTTTGATGGTAGTTGGTTCTTATTTATTAGCTTGGTTTTTGCGTAACTATTTACCCGTTAGTTTTGGGTTGCATAGCGGTCTTATTTTGGGTAGTTCTGGCTTATTTTTCTTACAGGGACTATATGTTTTCGACTTACCTCAATGGCCCTTCCGTTTATTGGGTAGTTCTATTCCCGAATTAGGTAATGTACCCGCAGGAAGTACTATACTCAATCCTTTTACCGCTAGTATCTTGATTCCCCTATTACTAGTCATTTTATTAGTAGGACATAAAACCCTTAAATGGTTTGCTATTGGTTCTGCATTAGGTGTATCCGCTTGTTTAGCCGTTAGTGCTGCGATCGATCCTGCTGTAATGGGTTTAGGAACAGAACTAGTTTCTCGTTCTTTTCTCGTAATTAACGCCTTACTTTGTTTTGGTTTAGCTTATCTAGCTAGCCAAGGAGAAAAACAAAAAGCTTAATCGGCGAGCGATCGGTATCTACTAATTAATTAGCTAATAGCTGATAGCTAATAGCTATTAGCTATCTGTTTCGCGGTTTAAATAGCGAAAGAAAACTAGGTTGAATAATAACTATGCAAGTAATAGGAAAAATCGAAAAAAAAGGATTTGGTTTCGGTACTTGGGCATTAGTAGCTGAAGATGGTACCATCTATGAGTTAAAAGACCCTCCTCAAGAATTGCGTCAAGCTATAGCCAAAGTCCAAATAGAAGGACAAATAAATGAAGATGTCATGACTATAGCTATGATTGGGCCTGTATTAGAAGTTGAATCTTTTCAAATTTTGTCTTAAAAAAATAGCTCTTAGCTTTTTTTATTATTACTATGACCTTGTATTTATGGGCAAAGACTAGTGGGACTTGGATTAATATATTTACAGTTTTGTTAGGAACTACTATCGGTCTGGTTTTGCGCGATCGTCTTTCTACCAAAATACAAAAGATTATTACTCAAGGCATTGGTTTACTAACCATCTGGATTGGTCTGAATATGGCCAACAGTATGTCTAAAGTTCAAGCAGGACAAATCGATGGAGCAGTTTTAGGGTTAGTAGCCATGGTAGCAGGAGGCATTTTAGGAGAAGTATTACAAATAGAAGAGAAATTGGCTGGGGTAGGCAACTGGTTAAAAAAAAGGTTTAGAGGTAAAGGACGATTTACCGAAGGATTTGTGGCTAGTAGTTTACTTTTTTGTGTCGGGCCAATGACTTTGCTTGGTAGTCTCAATAATGGTTTGTCAGGCGATAATACTTTACTTACCCTCAAAGCAACTATGGATGGTATCGTTTCGATCGCTTTGGCTAATATTTATGGTATTGGTGTGGGTTTTTCTATTTTCACCTTATTGTTTTATCAAGGAGGATTATCTCTAGCTGCTGGTTTACTTGCCAATACTCTTAGCGATCCGACTAACGACCCCCGTATTTTGTTAGTAACAGGGGTAGGAGGATTGATGATTATGGGCATTGGGATTAATTTACTCGAACTAACCAAAATTAGAGTTGCTTCTTTTTTACCCGCGATCGCTTTTGCCCCTTTAGTGTATTTGTTAGCAAGTTATTGGTGATAAGGAATTGGGGAGTAGCAAGTAGCAAGTAGCAAGTTTCTGAATCTTTGCAATCTCCTGCGTCTGGAACGCTGCTGACCTCGTCGGCTATAGCCAAGCCACCCTCATTTCTCTCTATAATCAGTTCCTGCGTAACAGTGGCCACGTTGAGGTTCTTTCCCAGGAGATTAAAATTTACTTGAACTATACTTTTGCAGTTTTTCCCCCAACGCATCGTTACGGGGAATAAACGCTTGAGCAAATATATTTAGGTGCCAGCCTCCAGCATTTTGGAAGTAAACGTACGGGAAGCAGATACTGTTTCTGGACTAATTAGTTACGATAATTATCGCGTTCCTAGCGTAGGTACAGAACGCCGACAAGCTCAAATTACTCACAATAATTTACTCGGATTTGGCCCAACGGCGCGATCGTATTTTACAAAGATTAACTCAAACTCTAACCAGAGTTAACAGCCGTGAAACTTTACCTCTTGCACAGCAAATATACGATTGGCTAATTCGTCCAGCAGAACGAGATTTAGCCAGTAAGCTTAGACGCACTAAAGTTACCTATTCTGTTCCTTCTCCATAAGGGGTTTGAGAATTTTAAAGTGCAATGTAAATGCGTCTAAGCTTAGCCAAGTCAAAACTCTAGTTTTTGTTCTGTGCTTGTGAAACCTTAAGTGGAGATAAAAGAGCAGCTTTAGGCTTAGTAGGTGTGGCAGTCCGTGCTGGTGCCAGAAGTACTTTAGGCAGTCTCTGGCAAGTGAATGATGAAGCCACCGCATTATTAATGAGCAACTTTTATCAAGAATTAGCCCAGCAGAATTCTACTAAAGTAGAAGCCTTGAGACAGGCGCAACTATCTCTTTTAAACAATCCTCGTTTTGAAGCCATTTTATTATTGATTCAACAAAAATCCCGTTTTTTATCAATAACAATAAAACATATTAATCTCTAGAAATCAATCGAAATTGCGTGCCGTGGCGCTCTTAGTTTTCCCGTCTCGATCGCAGTTTTCCCGTCTCGATCGCAGTTCTCCCGTCTCGATCGCAGTTTTCCCGTCTCGATCGCAGTTCTCCCGTCTCGATCGCAGATTATATTTCAAAAATTCTTATCAGTTTTACAAGTAAAGTTCGGGAGAACCGTATTTAACTGCTTTGAAACTATTACATTGTCAAGGTAAAACTATGGGTGAAATAGCCACAATAATTGGTTTACAAGCACAGTATCAAGTCACTAGATTACTCAAACTCAAAGAATTGAGAGCAGATATTAGACACAAGATGTTGCAGATAATGGGAGATTGGACATTAAATCAAACTGAAAAGTTGGTTAACGGGACTTTGACAAAAAACTGGGTTCAAAAAGGGGTGAAAGCCTGATATATCAATGGTTTAACCTCAAAATAGCTAAATCCTTAATATATCTGGGTTTCAGGCGAATTTACCTCGACGAGGTAAATTCGCCGTCTG
>JASJDJ010000278.1 GCA_030065635.1 Xenococcaceae cyanobacterium MO_188.B32 | reverse complement strand
TAGGGCAAGCAAAAAGCCTACTAAACTTGTTGTTGTATTAATATTCAATTACCTTGTCTCCTGTATAAATATAAATATTGTTGGTTCATTCAAAAATCGATTGTGAATAATTACCTCGATCGATCATTTTACAGGCAGTAAATTCTCGATCGCTCCAAGTCCCATAATCGAGTTGACAGTCAATTTTTGGGGCATATTTATTCCTCAAAGATGCAAATTTTGCACATTATTAAAGCGATTATAGTTAATTGTTAAACTTATCCCACGCATGAATTAACCCACCAGTTATAAAATATTCAAAGCTTTACCCATCAATACTTCTGACTTCTGACTTCTGACTTCTGACTTCCGCGTAGCGGCACTAGCGAGGTTTCTTCCTAAGTAGATTCGACAACAGGAGATGACTTGCGTTTGGGCAGTAAACCGATCGACTTCAGGGTTATCGAGGTAATCGAAGGAATAAACTCTGGTTTCAGCAATCGATCATCATAAACTCTCATCCGTTTAGCGTTTTCTTGCAAACAGGTTTCAAGAAATCCTTCTAGGGTTAAATTCAGCTTGAGTGATTTAGCTCCTGTCGCTGTAAAACCTTTTTGATTGTTGCTTGGCTGCTTTTTGCCACTGCTTTTGAAGTTACCCAAACGTCTTTGTAGAGCTTTGCTGTACTGCCAAAGAGAGTTTGCTGCTCTAAAATGGTTTTTTCCTTCAACTGCTAGTTTGTAAGCCATCCAGTTAACGAAAAATACCATATGGCGAGCTTCTTCATCCAATACTGGATCGAAGATCGTAAAAAAATCATCGGGCATCAAGCTAGCTTGGCGGACAATGCCGAATAAACCAAAGGCAAAAAAGGAATCGAAACATTCTCCATAGCCAAAATTGACAAAGGCTGGCTCAATCTCCTTAGGAATGGTGTGTTTTGGACGAGATGGTACCTCAAGGTCGTAATGTTTAATTAAAAACTCAATTAAGCGAGCGTGGCGTGATTCTTCTCTACCCTGTAGAGCAATGGCTTCATGCAGCAGAGAGTCTTCTACTGTAGCAGCGAAAGCAGCAAGCATATCCCCAGCACGACGTTCAGTGTACAAGGCTTCGTCCCAAAAGGGGATATTCTGCAACATTTGCCGAGTCGTACTGTCTAAGATTGGCCAGGGTAAATTTTCGGGTTCGTACAGCCGATGGCTGTTAAGAAAGCTGTAACAAAACAGTTGCTTGTGAGCTTCGGAGCCAATTTCCATATCCATCTCCTCGTCCATCATTTAAAAATCACCATAAGAATAAAGCTAGAAAGTCACTATAATTCAGTAGTTGGGGCTCAATTTGTTAGCCACGGACAACAACAGATTGATAGCAGAGTATCTAACTTTCTTGTATTTTAAGGCGATCGCTAAAATCAAACAAAAACTTAAGTAGCATTTAAGATTAATAACTTCCTCCTTGTAAAGTAGTAGGTTCGCCAATCCGCGAACCAAAACCAAAGGTGAAAGCATGGGGATTTTTGTCTCCAAAGTTAATTCTAAGTCTATCCTTTTTTCTAATTCACAGCTTCAAATTCGAGAATATCGAAGGGAATAACCCTTATTTTAAGATTAACGGGTCTATTTAACTTTTCTGATCAAAATGCTTGTGTTAACTTGACCTCACGCTGAGAAAATGAGCCTCTAGGGGCAAAAATTACAACCCCTACATATAAAGTTTCATCCTCTCCTGTTCTCATATCGATCGAGCGCAGAGAAGCACCTTGGCGAATTAAATTATTAAATTCGCGATGAGCAAGAACTGCCATGAAATGACGTACTTTTGCTCTTAAGATTAGTGATTGAAAAGAAAAACCCAAAGGCAAGCTTACTAAAAATAGAGCTATTAGCGACAATAATAAACCTAGGGCTGCTCGCTGCCAATTGCCATAGCCTTGAAGCAGAAAGATTAGGGCTGCCGTGAAGACAATTGCTACCAAATTAGTTAAAAATAGCAGTAGTGCGCCAGTCCATAAATTCCCTTCTTCTAAAGATATGCCTACACCAGGAGTTACTTTGTTTCCCAAGAATAAACCGATACCAACTACACTTAAAGGTGGTACCAATGCCACAGAGATCGCTACTCCTGGCAAGGCATTGGCGATACTATGACGAGTATAAGCAAAGCTCGCTGCTGCTCCTGCTGCCATCCCCACAACTAAATCGCCTAAGTTGGGGTTGATACGGGCAATAATCTCCGAACGGACTACTCTAACCCCCATAATATTGGTAGAGATAATGGCGATTAGAATTGTTAAGGCAATACCACTTAAAAGAGTGAGAAACGAGCGTTGTAGCAACTTTCGCTTTGATGCTACAAGAGCATAAGATAGGGTAATAATTGGATTCATTAATGGAGCAATAATCATTGCTCCAATAATTGTGGCGGTATTATTGAGTAGTAGCCCTAAAGTAGCAATAATTGTGGAGAGGGATAGCATGAAATAAAAACCAAAGGAAGGAATCGAAGCTCGCTCAAAAGTATCGTTTAGCTTAACCTTTGATACTGGTTTTTCTAGCAAAATACTCCAATCAGCAGTCAGCTTCCGCCATAGGTTAGAAAAATAGAGCTTAAGATGATTGAATTGCATCATGAAATACAACTTTATTCTTGTCTCTTAGAGTATCACTTGGGATAGAGAATCGAGATAAAATAACCAAAATTAATACACTCAACTAGCGATTCAAGTCATTACAATAATTCGTCAACTAAAATGTTTATGGGAAAAGTATTACAAAAAGCATTACTTAAACTTTTGTGGGTTGGTAGTTTAGCAGCGATCGTTGCCCCTGTTCAACCGATAAAGGCTCAAGAAACTCAATTTGAAGGTCCAATTGATGCAGAAGCAAACATCGTTTGTCTTTCTGCTTCTGGGAATGGTTATAATTGGGCTTCTACCCTAACTTGGGCTGCGGAAATGGTGAGAAATGCAGCAAGTAAGATTGCCGACAATGCCAGACTAAATGTTGCCTGTGTTTCAGGATCTAGCTCTGGTAGTGCTTTTGTGGCTACTTATGGATCTTTGTTACAAAACAAACAATTATTCAATCGAACAGATTTTAATCCCCAAAGTATGACCAAAGAAGAAGGGGAAATTTTAGCTAATGCCCTCTTATATATGGCACTGGCTGCGGATTTTAGTCCTCAAGTAGTCAAGTTTTATACCTCTCCTGATGGTAATTCTCGATCGAATCCTCGGTGGTGGAAATCACAGTTTAGCCAAGAGAGAGTAATTCTCGACTTTGGTACTAGAGTTATGTTAGCGCAGCATATTTCTCAAGCAGATGTAGATCGAGTTGCACAGCTAGATCGGTTTGTTCGCTATCGAACTCTGGAAGAATTAAAAACCGTAGCTAAAGATAAAAAAATTCGCAAGCAATACCGCCAAGTTACTTTTGATATCTGGCAGCAATCTCAGAAGATTCTGGATCGACTTTATCAAGATACGAATTTTCAGAGAAAGGAAAGACAAAAAGATCGAGATGATTTTCGAGAAAACCCCCAACATCCAGTGCGTCAGGCTTTGGCACAAAAACCCGCCGATGGAATTTTAGCCTTAGCTTATGCAGAATTAGCTTTTACCGAATCAACGGCAGATTACCAGAAAATGCGATCGCAAGCTCCTCCAGTGGAGACTCTTGTTCCCTTTGTTTTTGCCAATGAAGCAACAGCGAAAAAAATCATTAAATCACCTTTCTATAAGGCTCAAGTCAGCCAAAACGATCCTTACGTAGATCGATATGTAATTTGTGTTGTGCCTGATTACTACACTATGATTATGCACGCAGTCAGAGAGCCAGATCTTATGCCACCAGGAGTTTACCGTCTATCACCGTTCCTTGAAGAAGCAACTGGCGATCTAGCAGCAGGAATCAGTCATTTCTATCAACCACGAGCCGAAAAAAATTGGCATTCTCAACCCCAGTTTCAATTGATACCTAGTACTCGGATTTGGCGTCAAGAAGACAAATTACTTAATGCTCGCATGGGTGTAGCGGGAGGATGGATTGAGAGTTATGTTAGCGGACAGGCAACTCTTTATTTGGGTTCTGGTTATGCCCTCAATAAATCTAACTCTCACCTCTATCTTTCAACCTTTTCTCGACAAGACGCGATGAGTGGATTTGCAAAGAATGTAGTAAGAAAGTATTTTGCTCCCCAAAACTCAGAGGAGGCAATTGCCAAGATCGAAAAACATCGAGATCATTTACCTGTCTCGATCAAACGTTATCAGCAATATGATGACAACCATAAAATTAGTTGGCAACCCATATTTGTTGATTATGAGGTGCGTTTTTTTGCCGAAAATAAAAATTTATTGGCAAAGATCGTCAGTTTAATCGATGATGTCATCAAATTAGGTTTCAATTATATGCCCGCAACTATTACTAAACAATCTAATTATTTATTGGCTAGAACCATGAATGTAGTGCGTCACACTTTGGGTACTCATGAAGACTTGGGCTATATTTACGATCGCTCTTTTAAGCCTAAATTCTACGAACCAGAAAATTAGATAGTTAGGATGAGGTTAAAAAATCAAATTGGGTAATTTGAGTTAGATCGTAATCGGTGCTTCAACATAAATACTAGGTTCTTGTGCCACAAATTCAATCCCAAAACCCCTTAATTTGGCCGATATTTCCTCATAGGTAGATTCTAAAATATTCTTTCTTAACTCGATCGAATTTTCCGTTGACCCCAAAATGGAAAAAGTAACCATCGCTCTGGTATTATCATGATTTAAATGTTGAGTAAAATTAACACTAGTGCTGTTTGGAGCAATCCCATATAATTTTTCCGTACTTTCAATAATCACCTGTTCTATTAATGCTTGTTCCCGCTCTTTTAACTGACTGGTAAAGTCGAGATAAATTAAAACCATTACTTTTTTGCCACGGCTGACATTTTCCAGTTCATCCCGCGCTAATATGGCATTAGACACGATATACAGTGTATTTTTCCCAGCTACACGAATAGTTGTTGAACGCCAACCAATAGACTCAACCCGACCAAATATTTCTTCGGCTCTACCTGAATTCAGGGTGGGTAAGCGAATATATTCTCCTGGCA
>JASJDJ010000099.1 GCA_030065635.1 Xenococcaceae cyanobacterium MO_188.B32 | reverse complement strand
CTTGCTGCCCGTTGATAAAGCTAATGTAGTCGAGACCATATTCAACTTCGGTGGCTAACTGAGAGAGGAAGTCGATGTCCGATTTGTTCCAGCTTCGGGGACCAGAGCATTGGTGAGCAATCAGTAAGCCCATGAGCTGCTCGTCTTTGCGAATGGGGACAACTAGATTAGCCCTGACTCGATACTGTTCCAGCAAGCGAATGTGGCAATCTGTCAGACCCGGTTCGGTGTAAATGTCGTCGATCGCCCGAATGCGACCATTTTGATACTGAGCAGCATTGCGTTGGCGAAAACAAGGGTCGCCAATGGTTTCATTCAAGACTTTCGGAAAGCCTGGCACTATGGATTCTGCCACCATCGTGCCAGTCCAGTCTGGGTTGAAACGATAGATAACTACGCGATCGGCTTCCAGAATTTGTCGAGCACCCTGAACGGTTGTTTGAAACAGAACTTCCTCCTTGGGGGATTGGCGAGTGCGAAAGGCAATGCTACTGAATAACTGTCGTTGCTGAGTAATCTTGCTTTGTTTTCGAAAGAGGGTCTGAAGCTGTTGGGACAACTGGTTGAGTTGTTCTTGTAAGAAAGTTAGGTCATCTCCTTTCTGGTCTTTTAGGGGCAGATTGAGTTCCCCCTGACCAAGTTGGTTAACTGTGGCAATGGCCTTCTGAATTTGTCCCATAGCGCGTTTAACTATCAGGGTGGCGATCGCCCCTGCCAAGACAGCGGTAATGCCACTCCCAAGTCCCAGTACCGCCCAATAATTATTATTGGAAAAATAATAGCTGGCCGTCCCGACTAACAAGACTGGCAGAGGACTGAGAGCGATCGCCAAAATCCCTACTTGATTCTTCAAGCCCAGCCCGCGCCACCAACGAGAAATTATCCCCCACTCGCCTTCGGGCTGCGCCATCGCTTGCGGTGGAAGCTTCTCGCTAGCCAGACTTTGAGCTAGAGATTCTTCTGGTTGAGCGGGTACGATTTCAGGGGACAAAACTACATTAGAGCGCTCTGGAAGACGATTATTGCTGTTTTGAGTGAATAAACTGGGAGGAGTATGGGTCATAAGTCATTCAAAATTCGCGTATTCAATCAAAGGAAAATTTAACATCAGTTTTCTTGTCTACTAAGTAATTCAAGAATTTTTTCTTCATCCAAAACCAGTAGAGCTTTCCCATAAATACTCCGCTTTTCCCCCTTGAGGCAAAAAGCTAGCTTGGGCGGGATATTGTCTACCTGTGATGGCTGAATCTGTGACGCTTTACAGAAAACTAGCTGCCCAACTTGACTAACTGCTAGACCTACGATCTGATTCTGCTTCTGAAGGATCATGATGCTATATTGACGATCGCAATCTTGGTTAAATAGAGGGTCGAGTCCCACTAAACAAGCTAAGTCAACTATCCATAAAACTTCTCCCCGGCGATTACAAACTCCTACGATTGCTGAGGGGACATCAAAAATGGGGACAATCTGACTTGGTTCTAATCTCAGGATTTCACCTAGCTGCTCAGTAGAGAGCATTGCCTGAAGCTCAGGGGTTAGGTGAAAGCTGACATATTGACAGAGCTGTTTTGCCGATGAAGTGTCTATTTTCATCTTTTTCTCCGAGAGACCTCTTCATCTTAAGTAAGAGGAGGAAAGGACACAAATTGAAGTAGCTCGATGCCCTATTCAATTTGTCATTAAACATGAGAGCTTCACATTTAACTCCGTGAGCGGTAAGTCTCCGATAAATCGGAGGGAAGGAGCGTTGTTATCGTGCCGAAACGGTCGTCTTAAACTGCGGAAGTAAATTCCGCAGACGCGACCTCGTAAATTCGGCACTCAGCCCCTCATGAGCGCAAACTTTACAATTTAGAAGTATTATTTTCATAATAATATCATTACCTGGCAAGAGAAGAGAAAGAGGGGTGGGGGAACAGATTATCGAACTCTTAAGAGCAAATGGGCAGCTGCAAAGGGAAATCAGCCAATTCCAGCAAGTCCATAAGGTTTTATTGGCAACCAATGCGCGGTTAAAACACCTGCTTGCTTCTAGTCCAGTAGTCATCTACAGCCGCCAGCCTGCCGACGATTACAGCATAACCTTTGTCAGCGAGAGCATCTTACAGCTCGGCTATGAACCCAGACAGTTCCTCGAAGATAAAGGATGCTGGGCGAAATGTATCCATCCTGAAGATGTACTGCCGACTTTTGCCAAGTTATTAAGCCTGCCCGAGCAGGAGAATCAAATCTGTGAATATCGTTTTTTGCACCAGGACGGAACTTATCGCTGGATTGAGGATCGGCTCAAGCTGATTCGAGACGAGACTGGCAAGGCATTGGAGATCGTCGGTTCCTGG
Organism: Xenococcaceae cyanobacterium MO_188.B32; assembly: GCA_030065635.1. Classification (GTDB taxonomy): domain Bacteria; phylum Cyanobacteriota; class Cyanobacteriia; order Cyanobacteriales; family Xenococcaceae; genus JASJDJ01. The sequence goes on along the minus strand of JASJDJ010000099.1, from coordinate 25,071 downwards.
CAAGACATTACCGAGCGCAAACAAATAGAACAAAATCTCTTCTTAGAAAAAGAACTGGCTCAGGCAACTTGGCAATCTATTGGAGATGCAGTCATTACAACAGATGCATTGGGTAACATCGAGGATCTTAATCCAGTGGCGGAACAAATCACTGGCTGGAGGGTTGGCGAAGTAAAAGGATTTCCACTGTCTGCAGCTTTCAAAACTGTTAGTGAAATTACACTTCAGCCAGCGGAAAACCCAGTCAGAAAAGTCTTGCACTCCGGCCTAGTTGTGAAATCTGCTAGCCATACCATGCTCATCGCTCGCGATGGCACTGAATATGCTATTGATTGCTCTACTGCACCCATTTACAATCGCAATAGCCAAATAATTGGCACAGTGCTAGTGTTTCGAGATGTTACCCAACCTCGAAACCTGGTGCGTCAGTTGTCCTGGCAGGCTAGCCACGATTCCTTGACAGGATTAGTTAATCGACGGGGATTCGAGCTGGAGTTGGTAGAGGCAATAGCAAGGGCCAAAGACAAAAAGCTACAATACGTGCTTTGCTACTTGGACTTAGACCGGTTCAAGTTTGTGAATGATACCTGCGGTCATCTGGCAGGAGACGAGCTGTTGCGTCAGCTTGCATTCCTCCTCCAAAATCAGGTGCGTTCGACTGATATCCTGGCTCGTTTGGGAGGTGACGAGTTCGCTATATTACTCAATCAATGTCCCCTGGAAGCTGGGAAGCGCATCGCCGATCACATCCAGAAAACTATTCAAGATTTTCGGTTTGTTTGGCACGACAACACTTTTACCATTGGAACTAGTATCGGTTTAGTGGCAATTGATGTCAATAGTCATGACTTGAACAGTATTCTGAGTGCTGCTGATGCTGCCTGCTACGCAGCAAAAGACAATGGTCGCAATCGGGTGCACGTCTATCAAGCTGATGATCTTGAGCTAGCGCGACAGCGGGAAGAGCGACAGTGGTTAGCGCGGATTAACCGAACTTTAGAGGAAAACCGCTTTCGCTTGTACTGCCAACCCATCGTGCCTATCACTAAATCTCCCAGGGTTAAGGGAGAACACTATGAAATCCTGCTGCGGATGATAGATGAAATGGGCGAACTTCTACCACCCATGGCATTCATTCCTGCTGCCGAACGCTACGGTTTGATGCCAGTAATCGATCGGTGGGTGCTCCGCACTTTCTTGACCAACTACAAACGTCACTGTCAGGAGCAATTAGCCAAGGGCAAAAGACGGCGTGATTGTCTGTATACAATCAATCTCTCTGGAGCTAGTCTTAATGACGACCAGTTTCTCGGTTTTCTCAAGGAGCAATTTGCCCTACACCAAGTCTCACCCCAGGAGATCTGCTTTGAAATTACTGAAACTGTCGCGATCTCCAATCTCAGTAAGGCAGGGCATTTCATTGGCGAACTCAAGCAGCTCGGCTATTGTTTTGCCCTAGATGATTTTGGCAGCGGGATGAGTTCTTTCTCCTATCTCAAACACCTAAGCATCGATTACTTGAAAATTGACGGGAACTTTGTCAAGAACATCGCTAGCGATCCAATTGATAGGGCAATGGTAGAGTGTATCAACCGTCTCGGTCATGTGCTCGGCATCCAGACGATTGCCGAGTTTGTAGAAAATGAAGCCATCTTAGAAAAGTTGCTGGAGTTAGGTATAGATTATGCACAGGGCTACAGTATTGCTAAACCATACCCGCTTCCTTTCAATTAAATAAACCCAACCAAACCCAATTATTACTACCTTTAGCATAGGACTCAGCCGTTTTTTTGCTCTTAAAATTTTCGTCGAACTCACGTATCAGTAACTAATTATACGTGAGCATCCAACTAAATTTATTCGTTATTGCAGAAAAAACAATTATCTACTCTAATATCCAAATAATTGCTACTACTAAAATAAAAATAATTATAATAGAAAAAAATGAAAATTTATGCAAAAATTTAAGTCTTATTTCAAATTTTCTAAGTATTAATTTGATGTTTATAGATTCAGAGCGAATAGCTTGTAGCTCAGCAAAAAAGCGTTCGCCATCAAATATGTGAGCAATTTTATATTGTTTTTTTTTTGCTCTTTATTTTCCTTTTTTGATTTTTTAAAAATATATTTTTGGGCTAAACTAGAGTCAAGGTGAAAATATCCTTGGTGAACTAATCTAATTACATCAATAATTGCTGGAATCTCGGTATTATTGAGTAAATAACCTCTTGCGCCTACCTTCAATACTCGATTGAGTTCTTGTTGACTATCTTTAGTAGTAATTAAAATAACTTGAACATTAGAACAACGCTGAGAAATAATTCGGGTAATAGTAATTCCGTCTATGACAGGTAGATCGATATTCATGAGCACTATGTCAGGTTTGATTTTTTCTATATAATGAATTGCAGCCCGTCCATCATGAACAAATCCAACTATTTTTAAGTCTGGCTTATTCTGTAAAGACATTTGCCAACTCTTCTTTTTTGTACTACTCCGATCGACGATAACAAGACGGATCATCTTTGAGCGAAAAATTTATTTTGCGTATAATTACTGGTGTTATTCGATTGTATAGGCATTTTTTTATTCTGAATGAAGAGAAATATTTAAGTATAATCACGCAAAATATGGGGGCTTGTTTTGACTGCACGAGTGTAAAGATAGACTCTAGGGCAACATACCCTCAAACTAGCGAGTGCATGATTCATAAGGATATCCAACCGATAAGTCTTTCTCTGCTAGGTGCGTTACAAGCGTGCGCCTGACGGCAAGCCGGTGAGTTAGTGCAGTCTTGGACTGGGCTTTCCAGCTTTTGAATTGATGTATGTTATTTTTGTTGTGAATAGAATAACCCACACCTGACACCTAACTTGAAAAGAGGAGTGGGAATAAAGCAAATTTTATAATTGCGACACAGTAAGTTCATAAAATCTTTATATATAGCAGTACGTATTTATATTAGGACGTAAATTAATTGATTCGCGAGCTTGCGAGCTTGCTACTTGTGAGACAGTTGCGGTGGTGAAGCATTGCGGTCTTGGGGGTCTCCCCCATGAGCAAATGCTGAAAGGGTTCCCCGACGCTTTGCAAACTGAGGAAAGACCCCGCGTCGCCGTCAGGCGCAAGGGAATGCTTTCCGATGTCGAACCCGAAGGGCTACTTTACCTTGAGATGTCCTAACTTTTGTTGGTAAAAACCTGTCTTGAAAATAGAATCTTTTGAACTTTGAGACTAAAGATGTTATAACCTTGCACTTTTTTGAAAAAAAAGGCTCGAAACTCTTATCTGGCTTACCTTCCAATTTTATTCAGCAAGCCCTATTTAACTTTTTTAAACCTCTCTTTTGCACTTTTAAACGCCTCATTCATCACTAACTGAATTTTTTGAGGATCGGGTTTTTTACCGCCCATAAGATCACCAAAATAAACGCAAGCACCTTCTCCCAATGCCCAAGTGTAAGCAGCAGCCCAAGAAGCAGCAACAACACTGCCAAAACCAGGTATAAACTTAATTAATTCTCTTCCTACCGCTTGGGCTAAAAATCCTCCAGCGATCGCGCTAACAATTCCTCCTGCTTGAGAGGGGGTAATAGTTTGTCCGTACAATTTCCCTAACAATCCTACCAGCGAAACTTGAAGGGCTGTTAAAACAGGCATAGTAGTAAAAGGTAGGGGGACAGCAGCTAAAGTAGCAGCAATAGTAGAAAAAGCGACAATGTAGCGTCTTGCCGTATCCCGATAGAGATTACCAATTTCTTCACTGGCATCTTTGTCTATTAGCTGATAGATAGCATTGGCTTCGGCTTCAGGAAGTAATTCTGCCAGATTATCCCTAAAAGCTTCTAAACCATAAAAAACGGGAGTGTAACCATCTTCTTCCAAAGTAAAATCAATTAGGGTAGCGCGATCGCTCAATCCTGCAAAAGTTTCTTTAATAGCAGTAAAAGCTCGGTTAACTTCCTCATAGTCAGGGGGATAATTAGGGTGGTTGTCCACATCTTGGGGATAAACTTCGTGGAGACAGGTAACAGCTAATAAGCAGGGAATATGAGTATATTTTTGGCGCAATTGTCGGGCTATTTGCTGGAGAGTATCTGTAGCAAAATCATTAATTTTAACAGTGAGAATTAAAATTCTGGCGCAGTGAGTTTCTCGTTCTAATTCTTGTTCTAATTCCTGAATGATAGTTTGAGTATCTTGTCTAACATCTCCCAGTCCTACTGTATCGATAAAAATAAGTAAAGGTAGATCGTCAGAAGGATAGGCATAGCGTTCGGTATGTAGGGTATGGGGACGAAATCCCTGTCCGATAATCTTTGCGGAAACTCCCGTTAAACCTCGCACGATCGAACTTTTGCCCGCTTGAGGTTTACCAATTAAAATTGCTTCTGTAGTAGGTAGTTTAGCTCTAACAGTTTCTAGTATTTGCGCCAAGCGTTCATCACTAATACTAAACCAATCAACGACTGTCTTAGTTACTTGCTCGACAGGTAAAAGTTTTTTCAAGCCTACAGTAGTTTTTTGCCAATTATTCCCCAGGCGATCGAGCCAAGAGTCATTGGATTTCTCCTCGTTCATAGTTTTCTCTATCTCTTCCTAAAAATGCCTGATGTAGATTAGCATTGGGTCTTATTAACTCATCATAACTAGCTAATAGCTAACAGCTAACAGCTAATAGCTTTAAAAATATTCGGATTACACCACTTCAATTTTATTCATATTAGAATACGATTATCTTATAATTGCTTAACAATTGGTATTATCGTCATAAATAAAAAAAGGACTTAAAATGTTCCCGACGGTAGAGTTTTATTCAGCCCTCGCTGCTTAAAACGGTAACGCCAATTCCTGTTAATTCCCGTTTAGGGACACTCCCTAGTTGTTTCTAGCACTTAGTAATATAGTAAGTTATGCAAAAAGACCTCACTCATTATCGCAATATCGGCATCTTCGCCCACGTGGATGCAGGTAAAACAACCACAACAGAAAGAATATTAAAACTTACTGGTAAAATTCACAAAATTGGGGAAGTTCATGAAGGTGCAGCCACAACTGACTTCATGGAACAAGAACAAGAGAGAGGTATCACTATTCAGTCTGCTGCTACAAGCTGCTTTTGGAAAGACCACCAACTGAATATTATTGATACTCCTGGTCACGTTGACTTTACCATTGAAGTTTATCGTTCTCTCAAGGTTCTCGATGGCGGAATTGGCGTTTTCTGTGGCTCTGGCGGTGTTGAACCTCAGTCCGAAACTAACTGGCGTTATGCCAACGACTCCAAAGTAGCCCGCATCATTTACGTTAACAAGCTCGATCGCACGGGGGCTAACTTCTTCAACGTAGTCAAACAGGTAGAAGAAATCCTGGCTGCCAAACCTTTGGTAATGGTATTACCCATTGGGATTGAAAATGAATTTACAGGGGTAGTCGATCTGTTAACTAGAAAAGCTTGGGTTTGGGATGATTCGGGCGATCCTATGAACTACGAAATCAAAGAAGTTCCTGAAGATATGGTGGATGATGTAGAAGCCTATCGCGAACAATTAATTGAGACGGCAGTAGAACAAGACGACGACCTGATGGAGAAATATCTAGAAGGTGAAGAGTTAAGTATCGAAGAGATTAAGGCTTGCATCCACAAAGGTACTGTAGACCTTGCTTTCTTCCCCACTTACTGTGGTTCTTCTTTCAAAAACAAAGGCGTACAGTTAGTACTAGATGCTGTGGTTGACTATCTACCCAACCCAACCGAAGTAAAACCCCAGCCAGAAGTAGACCTTGAAGGTCATGAAACTGGTGAATATGCTATCGTCGATCCCGAGCGACCTTTACGAGCATTGGCATTCAAAATTATGGATGACCGTTATGGTGCGTTGACCTTTACTCGTATCTACTCGGGTAAAATCGAGAAAGGCATGACCGTACTCAACACGGCTACTGGTAAAACCGAGCGTGTTGGTCGTCTGGTCGAGATGCATGCTGATTCCCGTGAAGAAATTAATATGGCTCAGGCAGGGGATATTGTCGCTGTAGTGGGGATGAAGAATGTACAGACAGGACATACTCTCTGCGATCCCAAAGACCCTGCAACTCTAGAACCTATGGTCTTCCCAGATCCAGTAATTTCTATTGCGATCGCACCCAAGAAAAAAGGTGGTTCGGAGAAAATGGGACTAGCACTCAGTAAAATGGTGCAAGAAGACCCCTCCTTCTATGTCGAAACCGACCAAGAGAGTGGCGAAACCATTATTAAAGGAATGGGTGAATTACATCTAGACATTAAGGTGGATATTCTCAAGCGGACTCATGGAGTTGAAGTAGAAGTAGGTAAACCCCAGGTAGCTTATCGCGAGTCTATCACCAAACGCATTGAAGATAGCTACACTCACAAGAAACAATCTGGTGGTTCTGGTCAATTTGGTAGAATCGATTACATTCTCGAACCTGGAGAACCTGGTAGTGGCTTCCAGTTTGAATCTAAAGTGACGGGGGGTAACGTACCCAGAGAATTTTGGCCAGCCGTTCAAAAAGGCTTTGAAAACAGCATCGATAAAGGTGTTTTAGCTGGATTCCCTTGTGTGGACTTAAAAGTCACCCTAGCAGATGGTGCATACCACCCAGTTGACTCTTCGGCGATCGCTTTTGAAATTGCAGCTAAAGCAGGTTACAGACAGTCTCTTCCTAAAGCTGGTCCTCAGTTACTAGAGCCAATCATGAATATTGACGTATTCACCCCAGAAGACCATATGGGAGATGTAATTGGCGATCTTAACCGTCGTCGGGGCATGATCAAATCTCAGCAGACAACTCCTATGGGTGTTCGGATCAAGGCAGAAGCACCTTTAAGCGAAATGTTTGGCTACATTGGGGACTTACGGACTATGACTTCCGGTCGCGGTCAATTCTCCATGGAATTTTCTCACTATGCTCCTTGTCCGAAAAATGTGGCAGAAGAAGTGATCAAAGAAACTAAAGAACGGGAAGCTGTTGCAGCTAGGTAGTTTTTTAGTCGGGGCATAGCCTAACTACAAATTAGTTATGGTAATGCTTTAGAGTATTAGCTTTATGGTTTCTGACTGGTAATTTATCGGTCGGAAACCAATTTTTTTTAGGCTGATGATATTCAGAAACTTCCGATAGAATGAACTTAATCTAAAATCAGTAGATGGAAATTTTTTTTTAGAGGCGATCGCCAGCCCTTAAATTGATTTGGGTGTAGCTCTTCCTAGCGGCAAAGAAATCAAGGTTTTGGGGGAATCAACTAGTCAAGAAAAGGGCCGAGCCGCGAAGATATGGGTTGGTGACCATCATATGTTCAGAGAGCGTTACTCCTTTGGTGTTCGCAAGCTTGTGACCACCGAAGCAGTCAAGAACTCGTTCGACGAAACAGTTGAAGGCCTGGAGAGAACAACAGGGGCCCATGTGCCCTTCCCGCCAAGCGGAAGAGCTGGTAACTCGGGCAGCCCTTGACTTCGATGCCTTCTATGACCAAGACAGAGTAGTTATTTTCAGTAAATGACCAGAATTCCATCTGCACATACCTTTTAGGTTTTTGACTATCTGATTATAGCGCTCGCGAAGTGCCTCGCTTCGCGAGACCGCGCAGCATCTGGTTCTCAGATCGCCTATTTCATATGACTTAAACACTGTAATACGCTATCTGACTAGCATGATTAAAAGTTGAACATAAATTCAACCCAATCAGTTTGCAGGGACTACCCGTTAAATCTTAAAATCATACCCTTGTAAGGGCGGGTATTCCCACTCGCACTATAAATAAAACCCTCAACCGAACTGTTGAGGGCAATAAATAAGCGTAATAGCAAATTAGCGATTATTCGATCGCGCTGGTTTTATTTAAACAAACCACTCTTCTACAGCTTCTTCTTTAGTATTGGTATTGCGAGAAGGTGTTTCACGATTGAACTTCATGTGAACCGAACGAGTTTGTTCGCCATCAGCAGCTACAGCTACGATAGGATAGTCGATTAAACCATCTTGGAAGGACATTTGGAAACGGAATGTGCCATCGGGATTGAGTTTAATTTTGCGATCGCCGATAGTAACAGTAGCATCAGGTTCGGTTGCGCCGTAGACAATTAATTCAGCATCGGCAATCAACCAGAATTTACGAGGGCGTACTGGGGGTGCAGAAGCAGAAAACCCAACACCAGACATACCAACACCAGACATATTTATGCCAGACATGGTAGGAACTGCCCACATACCAACCCCAGAGGGGAAGACATAGGAACTAACAGCTTGTTCGGGAACTTGCTGCATCGAACCAAACAGAGAACCAGCAATTCGCATCGCTTCGGTAGTTTTTGCCATACCGAAGATTTCGTCATAGATAGGACTTTCACCCGCAGGGGCAGAAACTTGTTTTTTGCTGGGAGGAACAAGGGTGTAAACTGTTTTACCCTGTAAATCTTGTTCCCAATTTACAGTAACGAAAGTATCTTCGATCCAGTCAGAAGGATAAACTGGAGGAATACGCACTGGTGCGGAACGAGCTAAAACCAACCAACGACCATCAGCACAGCGATAACCAATATCAGCTACATAATCGCGATCGCTAACAGGAATAGGTAAATACCATTCTCTAGCTAACTCATCACAAAGATATTCTTGAACGTTGTGAGGAGCTTGGTACTCTAAGTTGATATCTGTAATATCGTAGAGGCGTAATGCTAGTTGCTGTCCGCCCTGACGACGCAATTCTTCTTTGTGCTCGTTGGGTACGTCCCAGTAGGTATATGCCCACTGGGGATCGCGAGGCATTAAGACAATACGACTTTCTCCGTAGCCACCAGGGAGTTCCCCTAAGTCCCGATCTACAGATGCGAGAGGTCCGCCGATGCGATCTTCTTGACCAACTTCAAATTTTGCAGCTTCCACTTGTTGTGCCTCCTGGATTTGGGATACGTCTTGATTAAATCTTTCTTGTTCTATTTTTTGGATTGCAGCCAGTAATTGCGCTTTACGCATACGGCTATATCGAGATATGTTATATTCGCTGGCAACTCTTCTGAGTTGCCGTAAAGTCATTTCTTCTATAGGTGGTCGTTCTTTTGCCATTTAGATTACAGCCTCCGATTTTTTGACGGTAACTAGCTGTCAGTGGCGTTTAAGACTCTTAACAGCAAGGTATATTGCCTAATATTTTTGGTCTCTTAACCTCTTTTTTAATTGTTAGGAACGCGAGAGTTCCTTTTCTAGTCGCCTAACTATATATAACAAGAAGATTCCTAGTGAGATCAAGGTCTCGATCTAGACAATCTTAAGAGTTTTACGAAACTATGGGGGTTTTGGGGATCGATATGTTATCAAATCTTGACAAAATAATCGATTTTCCTGCCAAATTGAAGTACCAGACTTCAGTGATGTCATAAAATCATGACTTTATCTGGTTTTGGGAAATTATTTGCCATGATGGTAACGAATTTGTTCTACTGGTTCTTGTTTTTGCTGCTTGAGTTCATGGGGTTTTTTAGTTAATCCCAATTTATTCAACAAAATTACTACTCCTGTAGAAAGTCCTAATCCCAAGATTAAGCCAATACCCATTAAAATCATTACCAGGCGTTTGAGTTGCTTTTTGCGAGCAATAATACTTTCGATGGAAAGATGTTCGTTATTGCGATCGATAATATTGTCCGCTTGAGGAAGCTTGAAACCATTATTAGATTCATCAAAGTCAAAATTATTTGGTTGTTTATTCACAGAACAATATCCCTAAAATAGACAGTGATAATTAATTATCCTGAGTAATTTAAATTTTTCTCAATTTTTTCTCTTGTCCGATAATATGCAAGATGTTTAATGTTTTAATAGTTGATAAATCCCTCTAGTGAAGCAGTTACTAATCATCGATAAAAGAGAATATCTAATTTTAAATAGAGATTTGACGATCGCGCAGATTTCGGCACTGGCAACTAAGTACGCAGAGTTTCCCGATCGAGTTGTAGTAGGTCAAGATATTCGACTAAGTTTCCCCGAATTTATTGGACTTGAGGATACATTGATTGGTTTATTACAACAAGAGCAAGGTAATTTCATTTTACAAGGAATTACTCGTCATAAAGAGCAAAATTCCCTGTTATATTTTGATATCGATATTAAGAATATTGATAATAACTTAATTGTTTTTTTTGAAGATGTCACTGAATTAATGACACTCAAACAATCTTTGCTACAACAAGTGAATGAAGCTGAGATATTGTTGAGTTCTTTGAAGAGATTTGAAGAGTGTACCAATAAAATTATTGCTTCTATGGGAGATATTCTCATCATTGTTACCCATTTAGGTAAAATTGAACGAATTAATAAAGCTGCTAGAAAGTTATTTGGTTATTCTCATTCAGAATTACTCGATCGACCAATTTCTCGGTTAATTACCAGTCAAGATTTCGATCATCAGCAATTATATAATTCTTACCAAGAAAGTAATAAATCCGTACAAAAAGTAGAATTAACTTGTCAAAATAAAAATGGAGAAGCAATAGAAATTGAATTTAACTTTTCTATTGTTCCTACTGAAATAAAAGGACTTTTTAAATGTATTTATCTAGGTCGAAATATAACTGAAAGAAAAAGAATAGAATTGGAGATGCGTAAAGCTTTAGAAAGAGAAAAAGAGTTAAGGCAACTAAAATCTAGTTTTGTTTCCATGGCATCCCATGAATTTCGTAATCCTCTTAGCAGTATTATGATTTGTACGGATTTATTGTTGCATAGAGATCGAGATATTTCTGAAGAAGAATACAATCTATATTTGAATTTAATTAAATCTTCAGCTAACAATATGCAATATTTACTCGAAGATATTTTAGTCTTGAGTAAAACTGAATCGGCAAATTCAGCTTTTAATCCAGATTGGCTAGATTTAGAAAAATTTTGTCAGCAAATAATTAAGGAATTAAAAATAATTTATCAAGATAGACAAATTAACTTTAACGGAGTAAATTTTCCCCTCCAAATTTATGGAGATAAAAAGCTAATCAGACATATTTTAACTAATTTACTAAGTAACGCAATTAAATATTCTCCTGTAGAAGAAACTGTAGACTTAAAATTAACTTATTCTGAAGCAGAACAACTAATTACTCTCGAAGTTAGAGACCGTGGCATAGGGATTTCTGCCGAAGTACAAAAACATTTGTTTGAATCTTTTTACCGAGGCAATAACGTTGGTGATATCCCCGGTACAGGCTTAGGACTGTCGATCGTTAAAAAAGCAATAGATTTGCATGGAGGTACAATTACTGTAGAAAGCGAAATAGGTATAGGGACAATAATGACTGTTACTTTACCCAGAAATAACAATTCTTAAATTATCATTTTTACACTTTACATACTTTAAATTATTGGCTTTACATTTTTTACTTTGAATCTTAATGAAACTAGTATCTAAGCCATTATAAAATAAACCTAATATAAAGCAGGTAATCTCCAGAGTAATTCTCAAAATTTCTGTCTTTTAGGTAGGTAAGGATGCCTACCGATCGTAAAGGTAGCAGAAAATATTTTGATCGTACTATGATGCTAAACGTAAGGTTCCATATTAGGGGTACAGATAGTGACAGAAATAACTCAAGAAGAAATGCGCCAAAGACTGGGCAATGTCAGTCAGTTACGGGATCTTTTGCTAGGAGATAAAATTGAGGAATATGAAGGTAGTTTTGCTCAAAATAGTCAACGCTTAGACACACTGGAATCATCATTAATGAAATTTCAGTCAGAAGTCAACGAGCGTCTTAACAAAATGCAAGATTCTTTATCTAAAGAAATCAACGCTGCTGTAGATTCTCTAGAAAAAAAAATTAAGTATCTCAGCTTAACTACTCATGAAGAGAATAATAAACTAAAACAAGAAATTGAAGCTAAATATCGCACTACTTCTCAAAGTATTGATACGCTCCAAAATAGCTTGAGAGCGGAAACAAGCTATCTTAAAGAAGAGCTATTTCAAACTAGAGATACTTTAGGAGAGGATTTGCAAAATCTGAAACAACAAGTATTAGAAAAGCTAGAAAGCAACTTTTCTGAGTTAACTGAAACTAAAGTTTCTCGGACAGATTTAGCAGAAGTTTTGTTTGAGTTATGTCTCAAAGTTAAAGGTAGCGATTTTGTTCCTAGTCTGAAAGACGCTAGTGAAAATACAGTCAAAGCAGAGTTTATTTTACCTGAAGAAAATACTGAAAGCAATCATCATTCATAATAATTTTATCTAGACTTCTTGGACAAGGAAAAAACTAAAAGTCAGATTTTAACTCCTTGCTAGTCTCACGAACTTTTTGGGCAGATAAATATTGATTTTACCTTGGTTCATCTCTGCTAACTTTAATTAGCTCTTAATTAAAGTTAGCAACAAATAACCAATAAAATCAAGTGGAAATATATACTAATCGCAATTAGGAGTAAGTTGATAAGGGATAGAGCAATGGCACCCAAAAAACAAGCAAATATTGGTAACTCAAATAACAAGTCTGAAACAGAAATCCAACCTAACCTAGACGTTATAATCGATTTACTCTCAGAACTCAATCAAGTAGAAAGTAACCAAAAAGAGCATATAACTAAAAAACCTAGTTATCAATCTTTTAATTCCCAACTAACTTTAGAAATTAAGCAAAAAAAAAAATCTGCTCCAACTTTTACTGCTCATGAGGTGAGAGGGCAAAAAGAAAAATCTACTCCAACTTCTGCTGCTCATGATGAGAGAGAGCAAGAGCCAAAAGACAATCCTCTTTGGAGACAAGAAAAGAGTTTCAACTCAATCTCTCAACAATATACAACCAATGATAATTCTGTAAATAGTACAAATTTAGTTCATACTGCTCAAAATAACTATAATAAAATTCAAAGCATTGCTATTTTGCAGCAATCAGTTAGAAATTTAGAACAAAAGCTTAAGGGTAATCAAGCTCAAATTGATGAAGTAATCGATTCAGTTAATTCCCTTCTGTCTTTAACAGTAGAACTAATCAATCTGCAACCCAATGGTTCACCACAATCAATTATTAGGACAATTTCACCCCTGATCGATCGCATTATCGAACAACGTTCTACGGAAGATTTACACAGGATGGGGGAAGCATTAGCCAATATTTTACCCGTTGCTATTAACCAACAAATAGAAACTACTCCTCAGTCTATTGCCAAAGCCCTAGCCCCAGAAATCGCCCTTTCTATTCAAGAACAAGTTCGTTTAGATAAAGAATCTATTTCTAAAAGTATTGGTCCAGAAATGGGCAAAGCGATCAAGGCTCAAATAGAATTAGAGCAGGATGCCATGGTAGATGCTCTTTATCCTGTTATTGGCAGCACTATTGCCAAATACATGGGAGAAGTAATTAATACCATCAACGAAAAAGTAGAAAATGCCCTCAGTATTGAAGGCGTTAAACGCAAAATTCGCGCCAAAATCCAAGGGGTTTCTGAAGCGGAACTAATTTTACAAGAAGCTATTCCTTACGAAGTTCAAGCAATTTTTTTAATTCATAAAGCGTCTGGTTTAATCATCCGTGAATTGCAACCAGATTTAGCTCATCAGTTAGAATCCGATCTACTAGCAGGGATGTTAACAGCAATTCGGAGCTTTGCCAACGATCTGATTGCAGAATCCTCAGAACTAGATGAAATTGACTATGGCGAGTACAAAATTATTTTAGAAGTAGCAGGATATTGTTATTTAGCTGTAGTAGTTAAAGGCGAACCATCTAAACAATTCAGACAAAAAATTCGTAGTGCTCTCAGTAACGTAGTTCTTAAATACGGTAATATTATTGAGGTTTATGACGGGGATTCTGATACTATTCCCGAGTCGAGCGAATTATTTTTAGAACAGTTATTAGAAGAAGATAAGAAACAAAGTAGTTCTGGGAAGCCGACCACTTTGATTTGGTTCTTGGCTGTTATTTTAGGCTTGATTTTTGTACCGTGGGGTATATTGAAATACAAAAGTTATGTTGCCAATAGGATTGTGCAGCAAACTGCGATAGAATTAGACGCTGCGCCAGAATTATCTGTTTACCGTCTGACACCAGAAGTAAAAGAAGGTAAATTAATTTTGACAGGAAGGGTACCTAGTGAATATCTAAGAAATAAAGCAGCACAAACAGTAACTAAAATTGCTCGAGCAGAAGAACTAACTTTAGAAAACCGAATTGTTGCTATTAATGTTCCTATCGACCCGACGATCGCCAAAGAAGTAGTAGTGAGAGTAACATCTATGCTCAATCATCAAGAAGAGGTAGCTATTTTAACTAATTATCAAGACTATACCGTCACTGTTAAAGGATTTTCGCTCGCTCGATTAAGCGATGAGCGTATTGCTCAATACTTTAAACAAATACCAGGAGTAGAGAAAGTAATTATTAATCTAGAAAAGCAGTTACCGATTATCGATCGTCGCATTTATTTTGCCTCTGGTTCCCTCGAACTAAATTCAGCTGATTTTACCGAGAACATTGACAAGATTAGACAATTGTTAGTCAAGTATCCTCAATTACATTTACGCATTATCGGTCATAGCGATCGCACTGGCATTCCTCAAAATAATCAAAAGTTAGCGCAAGAGCGTGCTAACAAAATCGCTAAAGTGCTAGTCGATCGAGGAATTGAATCAACAAGATTACAGGTTGTTGGTAGTATCGAACCTCCTCCTGGTGTCACGCTCGATCGACCTTTACAAAAAAGTAGATGCGTAAGATTTGAATTTTTAATCCCCGAACATGGCAAAAATGCCCAAAATAGCTAAAAATGTCGATTATTTCTAAAAAAATTTGTTTAGTAGGTGATTTTAGTGTTGGTAAAACCAGCCTAATTAGGCGTTTTGTAGAAGATAAGTTTAGCGATCGATATCTTTCTACAGTAGGAGTAAAAATCTCTCGTAAATATATCGAACTAGCAACACCAACAGTCAATCGCTCGATTCATTTATTAATTTGGGATCTCGAAGGTCAAACTAAATTTCAATCTATAGCTGCCAATTACCTTAAAGGAGCAAGTGGTTCAATTATTGTTGCCGATCTTACTCGCCCAGAAACTCTCGACCATTTACAAAAACATCTCGATCTATTTCTGTCCGTCAACCCGAAAGGACTCGCTACGATCGCTTTCAATAAATCCGATCTAGCTGTAGAAGAGAAACTGGCAAGAATTACCCAATTATATAATTTCGACGCTCATCCTCAAGTAATTGCTACCTACATTACCTCTGCTAAAACTGGAGACTATGTGGATATGATGTTTACGCAGTTAGCAGAAAATATGATTTAGTTTGGAGTTCCTAATCCCCAATCCCCAATCATTAAGAGTTGAAGTCAGGTTGATAAACTGCTAAGCGATTTCTCCCTTTACTTTTGGCTGTGTAGAGAGCTCGATCGGCATTTTTAATTAAGCATTGGGCATTACTGTTTCTACTAGTTGTTGTACAAGCTACACCAAGGCTAATTGTTACCATCGAATTGGTAGGTGAATTAGCGTGTTCTAGGTTTAACTCTTTGACTTGTACATTGATATATTCTGCTACCTTAACTGCTCCTTCTAGATGAGTATGAGGTAGGATAACTACAAACTCTTCTCCGCCATATCGACAAACTACATCTGTTGCTCGTCTTGTACAAGAAGCGATCGCGCGAGCAACCTGACACAAGCATTCATCTCCTTGTTGATGACCATAGGTATCATTATAGATTTTGAAATGATCGACATCACACATAATTAAAGACAAAGGAGAAGGATTTCTGGTTAGCCTCCGCCATTCTAAAGAAAGTTGCTGCTCGAAATAACGACGATTAAAAACCCCCGTTAGAGGATCTCGCACAGCTAATTTCTGTAGTTCTGTATTTGCTGTCTTGATCTCTTGATAGAGTAAAGCTTGCTTAATTGCTATGGATAATTGAGTTGATAAACGCTGAAGTAAGTGAATTTCTGACTCTAGCCATTGTCTAGGAGCATTACACTGATGAATAATTAAATAGCCCCAAAAAGAGAAAAAAGAAAGATTATTGCTATTGTTCTGGGTATTTTCTGGCTCGGCATAAGTCAACCAAGATTCTGCTGGTAGTTCATACCCTTCTTGCTTAATTGTTCGGACTGCTTGATTGGTATCAAGCCAAATAGGCATAACTATTTCAGCTTTAATATCCCATTGTTGATAGAGTTCTTTGAGTTCAGGGTCGTCCCAGATATTAACATCATTAAAGCTATGATAATAGCCCTCTTGATACTGGGGGTATTGTTCTCGATCGGAGTAAAGAATTTGCCATGTAGATGTTTGTGCTACGAGCTCGCTAATTCCCCGCTCGATAACTTGTACTTCAAGACTAGCATGGTTGTTAGTAACACTAGTTATTAATACGCGATCGCAATGTAGTAGTTGCTGGACTCCTTGGGCTACCTGGCTTAAAATCTCATTTAATTCTAATGAAGAACGAATACGTTCGGCAATTTTAGTAAACAGCTGTTCTTCTTTTACTTGTTTTTCTAACCGTTGATTTTGTTTTGCTAGAGCTTTTTGAAGATTTCTAATCGTAAGATGGGTATTAATCCGAGCTAATACTTCTTCTTCCTCAATAGGCTTAGTAATATAATCGACTGCTCCTATAGTCAATCCTTCTACTTTACTTTGCGTTGCCGACATACCAGTGATAAAAATGATCGGAATATTTTGGGTTAATACTTGGGATTTTAAACGTTGACAAACTTCAATACCGTCAAGATTAGGCATTTGGATGTCTAATAAAATCATGTCTGGTATGGCTTTGGTAGCCGTTTCTATGCCATTAATTCCGTTTTGAGCAATTAAAACTTTGTATCCTTTATTTGTCATAATTTTAGCTAACAGCCTGAGATTATTACTATCATCATCAACTATTAAAATAACTTCTTGCTTGGTAACTACAGATTGCATAAAAATTGAGCCAATAAGTAAGGAATAAGGAATAATAATTCTTGATTTATCAAGTTTTTACTTTTTTATAACTGGTAAGTTTATCTACGCCCATGTCTGCTAGCGAAAGCTAGCGAAAGCGGAAACCCTGACAAAAGTATGAGGTATATATTTAATCTATCCTGTTAAAATGATAACTTTCAACAATTGCAATCTCTTACCGTACTTTTACTCAAAATAGCTCGAGCTTAGTTCAGAATTCTGGTGAAAACAATCCGTAGTTTCTCTTGGTGACGAACAACGTTATCATATATGGGTTGTGAATATTTAATTGGTATCCCTTGGTATTGAAAAAATATGCTTTGCCAAATCATGTATGGAGTAATTTCGACTTGGTTTTCAGCATTCAGACCATTTAGATACCATAATTGATACCCAATAAAAAGGAATTGACTTTCGTGACTAAAACTAACTTAGATTTTCTCGCTCAAATAGACCCAGAAATAGCCGAAACAATTAATTTAGAACTACAACGTCAGAGAAAACATTTAGAATTAATTGCTAGCGAAAACTTTACCTCTCCAGCAGTTTTAGCAGCTCAAGGTTCGGTACTAACCAATAAATATGCAGAAGGTCTACCAGGAAAACGCTACTATGGTGGTTGTGAATTTATCGATCGCGCGGAACAGATAGCTATCGATCGCGCTAAAAAACTTTTTGGTGCCGAAGCTGCTAACGTTCAACCTCATTCTGGTGCCCAAGCTAACTTTGCTGTCTTTTTAGCACTCCTCGAACCTGGAGACACAATTATGGGGATGGATTTGTCCCATGGCGGACACCTTACCCACGGTTCACCAGTTAACGTATCGGGAAAATGGTTCAAAGTCGTTCAATATGGCGTAAACAAAGAAACAGAGAGACTAGACTTCGACCAAATTAGAGAAATTGCCCTTAAAGAAAAACCCAAACTAATTATTTGTGGTTATTCAGCCTATCCTCGGGTAATTGAATTTGCTAAATTTAGAGCGATCGCCGATGAAATTGGGGCTTATTTACTGGCAGATATTGCTCATATTGCCGGTTTAGTGGCAACAGGACATCATCCCAATCCTCTTCCCCATTGCGATGTAGTAACTACTACTACTCACAAAACTCTCAGGGGGCCTAGAGGCGGATTAATCCTCACTCGCGATCCCGAACTCGGTAAAAAATTTAATAAGGCAGTTTTCCCAGGTACTCAAGGTGGGCCTTTAGAACACGTCATTGCTGCTAAAGCGGTAGCCTTTGGTGAAGCTCTCAAACCAGAGTTTAAAACCTATTCTGCCAACGTAATTGCTAATGCTCGAGCTTTAGCTAGCGGATTAAGAGAACGTGGGTTAAAGTTAGTATCGGACGGAACAGACAATCATTTATTACTCGTCGATCTCCGTTCTGTAGACATGACGGGAAAACAAGCAGATAGCCTGATGAGTGCAGTTAATATAACTACTAACAAAAATACTGTTCCTTTCGATCCTCAATCCCCCTTTGTCACTAGTGGATTGCGTCTTGGCTCTCCTGCTATGACAACTAGAGGTTTAGGGACGACAGAATTCCAAGAGATTGCTAACATTATTGCAGACAGACTTTTAAATCCAGAAGATGAGGCCACCAAAAATGATTGTTTGCGCCGTGTAGCTGCTTTATGCGATCGCTTTCCTCTTTATCCTCATCTGAATATTCCTGTCCCGCTAACTGCCTAAACTAAGACATCACAAACCTTTTACTCAGTATTTCTCTAATTCAGATGCCTGTGGAACTATACCATCTGACTGCTTTTCTCATTTCCGTAACTGTTGTCTTATGGACTATTCCAGATGTCAAAACAGTTGGTCTCAAGCTAGGTATAGTAGACCGACCTAACGCCAGAAAAATTCATAAAAATCCAGTTGTTCGGGTTGGCGGAGTTTCTATTTTTATTGGGGCGATTTCTGCTCTTCTAATTATCTGGCGATTGGGAGGATTTGCTATGGTTTCTCCCCACAAAGGAGGAGAAATTGGCGCGGTTATCTTAGGTAGTATTGCTTTCTTTTTTATCGGTCTGGCTGACGATCTTTTTAATCTTACTCCCATCTCTCGACTAATAATGCAGGTGATTGTAGCTACTGTTTGTTGGTTTATGGGGGTAAGAATTGATTTTTTGTCAGTTCCTTTCGATAGCTTGATTCAGATTGGTTGGTTGAGTCTTCCTATTACTGTTATCTGGCTAGTAGGAATGGCCAATGCGATCAATTGGATTGACGGAGTCGATGGTTTAGCTGCGGGGGTTTCTGGTATTGCTGCGGTAGTAATGCTGATAGTTACCCTATTTATGGATCAACCAGGGGCAGCTTTGATTGCTGCTGCTTTAGCTGGTAGCGCTTTGGGCTTTTTACGCTATAACTTTAATCCCGCTCAAATTTTTATGGGGGATGGTGGAGCCTATTTTATGGGTTTTACCCTGGCAGGAGTAGGCGTAATTGGCTTAGTCAAAACTACAGCTATCACTGCTGTGTTACTACCCTACTTAATTTTGGCAGTGCCCATTTTAGATATGTCAGCCGTTATTTTTTCCCGTATTAGTAAAGGAAAATCACCTTTTATTGCGGATAAAAGCCATCTCCACCACTGGTTACTCAAAGCTGGCATCTCTCAACGCCTAACAGTTTTATTTATCTATGCCCTTACTTTATGGGTTGGTAGTTTAGCTCTGGGCTTTTCTAATATGCCTAGTGGTTGGGGCTATGCTATTGGTGCAACCCTACTACTAGGTTATGTTGGCTGGCAAGTTTGGCGGAATACGAAGAAACGGTAGGGGAGGTTCGCAAACCGCCCTTACATCGATCGACAATTCATAATCAAAAAAAATTTAATGAGTGCAGAAATTATCTGTGTAGGTACAGAAATTCTTTTAGGAGATATTCTCAATACCAATTGTCAATATCTAGCTCGACAATTGGCAAGTTTGGGTATTCCCCATTACTATCAAACCGTAGTGGGAGATAACCCTAGTAGATTACAACAGGTTGTCGATATTGCTAGCCGACGTTCTTCAATCCTGATCTTTACAGGAGGGTTAGGTCCTACTCCAGATGACTTAACTACAGAAACGATCGCCAGTTTTTTTAATACCCCTTTAGAAGAAAAAACAGAAATCATCGAAGATATTAAAGCTAAATTTGCCCAAAGAGGTCGTAAGATGACCCCTAGTAACTACAAACAAGCTTTAGTACCGAAGGGGGCGAAAATACTACCTAATCCCTTAGGTACTGCTCCAGGGATGATTTGGCAACCAAAACCCAACTTAACGATTTTGACCTTTCCTGGGGTACCTATCGAGATGCAGAAAATGTGGTCGGAAACCGCAGTGCCTTTTTTGAAAAGCCAGGGTTGGGGTCAAGCAATAATTTATAGTCGGATGCTACGCTTTCGGGGGATTGGAGAATCAACCTTAGCTGAAAAAGTTACCCATTTATTCGATCTAGCCAATCCTACTGTGGCTCCCTACGCTTCTAAGGGAGAGGTACGCCTGCGAATTTCTGCCAGAGCTAAATCCGAAGCAGAAGCGATCGCCCTTATTGAACCTGTTGCCCAAGAAATACAAGCGATCGCGGGACTAGATTATTTTGGCTCGGACGATGATACTTTAGCTAGTGTCGTGGGTAGGGAATTGCAACAGGCAGGAGAAACCCTCGCTGTAGCTGAATCTTGTACGGGCGGTGGGTTAGGAGAAATGTTAACTTCTATTCCTGGTAGTTCTGCTTATTTTTTAGGGGGGATTATTGCCTATGCCAATCAGGTTAAACTTTCTTTACTAGAAGTCAATGCTCGCGACTTAGAACAACAAGGAGCTGTCAGTAATATCGTAGCCGAACAAATGGCCTTAGGAGCTAAAAAACTTTTGGGTTCTAGTTGGGGATTGAGTATTACAGGCATTGCCGGCCCAGGGGGTGGTACAGAAACTAAACCTGTCGGTTTAGTTTACATCGGCTTAGCTACCCCTGACGAAAAATCAGCAAGTTTTGCCTATCGCTTTGGTTCCATCAAAGCACGTTCTCTTATCCGGTATTATAGTGCTTGTAATGCTCTCGATTTACTGCGTAGAAAACTACAAGTCAGAGCTAATCAATAATTTTTCCACTAGCAAATTAGTCACAGAAATTAGTCGCAGCACATCCAGTTTCGAGCCAATCATAAATACGGTCTAATTCTTCTAGGGTAACTAAACCATATTGCCAGAGAATCATGGGAATAGGACCATGATGTTGCTCGACAGTACGTTGTGCTACTGCAATAGAATCTGTGGGTAAAGCTATTTCTTCTTTTAAAAATTTAATAAATTTAGCATATATAGTAGGTGTCATCTTAATTCATCTTCTCGGTATTAAGTGTAAGGGGTAAATTAGAAAATCGACTATATATTATGTTCGGCAATGAGTTTTTAAGCTATCGCCAATTTATAATCTTTACTATTCTTTAGTATTTATATTCAATTGCCAGTGCGCTTAATCACACAAAACCAAAATAGTATTTTTTTATTAATGCCTAATTAGGCATGATAGCGATCGAGCTTAGCTAAATCAAATAAAAAATCGGTAAATTACAAATACAATATACTTACGAATAACTAATTACGAACTCTATCTCAAGAAAGAGTATGAGTATTTTCTCATAGAGAACCACCAAAGTAATAATAAATTATAAAGAAATAACTACTTTTATTGAGTAATATCTAAAAATTCAATATTGAGGCGATCGCCAATTTCTAAATCTAATTCTTTAGCTCGACCTCCCCTTAATTCTAATACTTGAGTAATTAATGTGTCTGGGCCATAAACCGAACAGGGATCGACTGTACAAGGAGGAACATCCGCCAAAATTGCTTTTACTTGTCCTTCATATAAAAAAATCATATCTAAAGAAATTAGTACATTTTTCATCCAAAACTGAGCAATGTGTGGCTCAGAAAAAGGAAATAACATACCGCGATTAGCAGGTAAAGATTCACGAAACATTAAACCTAAAGCTTGTTGTTTTGGTGTTCGAGCAACTTCTAACTCGATTATTTCTCCCTTAATTTCTGTCTTAGCTGTAATTGGCAGTATTTGACCTAAACGTGAAGACGATGATGAAGTATTATCTTCAGTAGTCTGAGACTTTGATTCTGTTTTTTGCTCAGAAGCATTAGCTATTTTTGCTGAATTGGTTTGTGTTAAAGATGTCGAAGAACAACCTAATAGCGTAACTGCCAACAAAATTATTAAACTAATTTTTTGATTCATCATTACTTTACTGTTCTCGTAAAACGTAACCTACACCCCTAACCGTTTGAATTAATCTTTTTTGTCCTTCACTTTCTATCTTGAGACGTAAATAGCGAATATAAACTTCAATAACGTTAGACTCTCCTCGATAGTCATAGCCCCAGACATTTTCAATGATTTGGTCTCTAGTGAGAACTTTACCGGGATTAAACATCAGATATTTGAGTAATTCAAACTCCTTCATTGTTAACTCGATCGCGCGCTCGCTCCGAATTACCCGACGAGTAGTCAAATCTAAAACCAATTCACCGAAACGTATTTGCTCTTTGACACTAACTTCTGGTTGCAAATAAAGACGAATCAATTTTAAAAACTCTTCTCTTTTATAAGGTTTGAGCAAGTAGTCATCTGCACCTGCTTGTAAGCAAGCGACTCGCTCTTCTACAGTTTCTCGCTCGACTAACATTAGTATTGGCGTACGATAGCCAGAACTTCTCAACTGACGACAAAAATTCCAACCGGGTTCTGCTTGCCAAGCTTGATCGATAACTATCATGGCAGGTTGTAAATTATGTAAATGTTTTGCCTCTCGAACAGCATCTTCACCTACTACAGAACAATATCCTGCTGAATGTAAATCTAAACTTGCTTGCTGGGCAAAAATTTCGTCGCTAAAGATTAAAACACAGAGGTTATCCGCTTTAATATTAGTAATAGTAGCCATAATATTGAATAGTAAATTTAGCCTATTGTCTTAATAACAATTTGTAATAAAGAATCAAAAATAATTAGGGAAGTTCCACAGAGGTTGGTTTAGCAATATGAGGTAGTCCCCAACCTAGCTTTTCCCTTAAAATACGGAAAAACTCTGGTGCTTGTAGACGAATAAAACGGGCAGGATACTTAGATTTCTCAATATGAATGCGATCGTCTGGCAAAATATAACAACCGCCATTACCATCTACTACCATCACCATGCGATTAGGAGTAGCAGGAAATACATTAACTGCATCACGGTCGGAAAAAACTAAAGCGCGAGATGCCAGAGAATGAGGACAAATAGGAGCTAATTGTAATACTGGTACTTCGGGAGTAACTACAGGACCCCCAGAACTGAGCGAATAAGCAGTAGAGCCTGTTGGTGTAGAAATAATAATGCCATCAGCAGCAATATCTACTGGTGCGTGTCTGCCAATTTGAATTTCAAAATGGCACATACTGGTCAAAGGTTCTCGATGAAGCACCATTTCGTTTAAACAAAGAGCTTCCCACAATAAAGTTTCATGGCGAAATACTCTTACCGCTAGCATCGATCTTTCTTCTACTTGATAATCTTGAGCTAGCAATTGTTCTAACGCTTGAGATAAATTATTCAGATAAATTTCTGTCAAAAATCCCATATGACCCGTATTCACAGCCAAGGCTGGAATACCACAGGGAGCAAGTTGCCGAAAAGCGCATAAAACCGTCCCATCTCCACCTAAAATAATGGCAAAAGCCATATCAGAATCAAAATTAGGTGGTGTTAACTGCTCTATGCGGGTATGACATACAGGACTGCCTGGGCTAGAGTACTCTAAAATGCCTCCAGCTCCTTCTGCCATATGGACTTGCCAACCATGGGCAGTCAATTTGTCCTTTATGTCTAACGCAACCTGACACGCTATGGGTTTTATATCGTTGTATATAATGCCTGCTTTCGGCTTTGGCACAATTATATCTAACCTACTAAAAATTTATATCTTATCTTACATAGCAATAAGCCCCTTTGAAAGGGGCTAAGGCTATTTAAGGGGATGACATTATTCATCCCTATAAAACGTCATGTTACAGAGCGTTACCACGAGGTAGAACTTCTTCTGGGAATTCAAAGTTTTCGTGGGGTTGGTCTTGAGTTGCCATCCAGGCTCTTAGACCTTCATTTAACAAAATGTTTTTGGTATAGAATGTTTCAAATTCTGGATCTTCTGCTGCTCTTAACTCTTGAGATACGAAGTCATAAGCTCTTAAGTTGAGCGCAATACCAATGATACCAATACTTGCCATCCATAAGCCTGTTACTGGTACAAACAGCATGAAGAAGTGTAACCACCGTTTGTTGGAAAAGGCAATCCCGAATATCTGTGACCAGAATCGGTTCGCTGTTACCATACTGTAGGTTTCTTCTGCTTGGGTTGGCTCAAAGGCTCGGAAGGTGTTGGAGGCTTCTCCATCTTCAAACAGGGTATTCTCTACTGTTGCTCCATGAATCGCACAAAGTAATGCTCCGCCTAATACTCCTGCTACTCCCATCATGTGGAAGGGATTGAGGGTAAAGTTGTGGAATCCTTGTACGAAGAGAATGAAGCGGAAGATTCCTGCTACTCCTAAGCTGGGTCCAAAGAACCAACTTGATTGTCCTAAGGGGTAGAGTAGGAATACGCTAACGAATACAGCGATTGGTGCGGAAAAGGCAATGGCGTTGTAAGGACGAATGCCTACTAGACGAGAAATTTCAAACTGACGCAGCATGAAGCCGATCAGTCCGAAGGCTCCGTGGAGGGCGACAAAGGGCCACAAACCACCGATTTGACACCAACGGGTGAAGTCTCCTTGGGCTTCTGGTCCCCAAAGGAAGAGTAGGGAGTGTCCCATACTATCCGCGGGAGAAGATACAGCTACGGTGAGGAAGTTACATCCTTCTAGATAGGAACTTGCCAATCCGTGAGTGTACCAGGAAGTGACGAAGGTGGTACCGGTTAACCAGCCCCCTACTGCCAAGTAGGCACAGGGAAAGAGTAGGATACCAGACCAACCTACGAAGACAAAGCGATCGCGCTTGAGCCAGTCATCGAGGACGTCAAACCATCCTCTTTCTGGTGCGCGTCCCACTGCTATGGTCATA
>JASJDJ010000098.1 GCA_030065635.1 Xenococcaceae cyanobacterium MO_188.B32 | reverse complement strand
ATGGTTTAACCTCAAAATAGCTAAATCCTTAATATATCTGGGTTTCAGGCGAATTTACCTCTTCGAGGTAAATTCGGCGTCTGGCAAGGCTTTCACCCCTTTTTGATAGGTAAAATTGTCAAAGTCCCGTTAAGCCCCATGCAGGAAGTTACGGCTTAGATGAAGAGGGGAATCCCTATACTTCTCTTTCTGGTCAAGAAGGTACTACTATTATGGAGGAGGCGATCGCAGCAGGTAAACCCACAGCAGTAATCAACTCTGGTTTTATCGCCGAACCTGGTACTGGAGTTTTCTTAGCTGATGTAGAAAGTCGCCGTGATGTTACTGGCATCACTTTAGAAATCGTTGAATCTGGGGTTGATGTGATTATGGGGGGTGGTGAAATTCACTATCTACCTGTTGGTACAGTAGGTCGCTTTGGTCAAGAAGGTATCCGCGAAGATGGACGTAACCTGATTGAAGAAGCAGAAGCAATGGGTTACACCGTTGTTTATACTCGCGAGGAGTTAGAAAGCTTATCTGCTGATGAAGATAAGGTATTGGGTATTTTTGCAGCAGAAGATACTTACAATGACGAAAATGAAGCAACTTTGATTGAAGAAGGGTTTGTTGATGAAAATGGAGACTTAATTCTTTACGGTCAACCAGGCAACCCCAACCCTCCTACCGTTGCCGAAATGCTAGAAGCTACTCTAGATTTAGATAAATTTGCCAATGCCGAAGATGGCTTTATGGTAGTTTTAGAGGAAGAAGGCTCGGATAACTTTACCAATGATAATAATGCTGCGAGTACAATTGAAGCCGTGTTAAGGGCTGATGAAGCTATTGGTGTAGCACAAGACTTTGTTAACAACGTCGATCCTAATACTTTAATTCTCACTGCTGCTGATAGTGATGCTGCTGGTTTAGAAGTAATTGATGTTAGTGAAGAGAGCGAAACTGTAGGTACAGTTAACGTACAGCCAGTATTGGCTGCTTTCGGCGAAGATGCAGATGGTATTCCCGTTCCTCTCGACGGACAAACAGGTAATAACACCGAACCCTTTACCACTGGGGCACCCGATGCAGATGGCGATAATTTTGATTTTGGCGTGGCTTATGTCAGCACTAGCGATGTTGCAGGAAGTATTGTTTCTAAAGCCTACGGTTTAAATTCCGATCTTCTAACATCTACTGTAGATAACACCGATATGTACCGTATTATGTACGAAACTCTTTTTGGTGTTGCACCCGAAGATGTCGCGGAAGAAAATACTGGTTTTGAACCTGTGTTTGGTACTTTAGACAAAAATGTTATTGAAGTAAGTGGTAGCGATCGGCTGATCTTTACTGGTGCAGAAAACGATTTTATTGACGCTATTGCCAGTGAAGGTGGTAATCGCATCTATAGTGGTAGCGGAGATGATACCGTCATTTTAAGCACGGGCGATCGCCTCGTCGGTGCAGAGGGTGCAGATAGCTTTTTTGCTACTTCTGGTGGTGATAACACTATTACTGGTGGTGAAGGTGCAGACCAATTCTGGATTGCAGTAGCTGAAATTCCTGAATCGGCTAATACTATTACCGACTTTACTGCTGATGAAGATGTAATTGGGATTGCTGGCTTGGGAATTGGTTTTGATGATTTGAGCATAACTCAAGATGGAGATAACACTTTAATTGCTAATGGTGGTAATGACTTGGCTATTCTTTTGGATGTTGAGTCTACCAGCTTAAGTGCAGATGATTTTGCCTTTGGTTAATTATTTTTTCTCATTCAATCTCTAACGACAAGCTAAATTTTAGGTGGTAAATTACCACCTTTTTCTTTATTTTTTTTATTCGCAATTTTTCAACTTTTAGTTACGACTATGGTTATCTTTTCTCCTCTGCCCCTCCGCACCCCTGCACCCCTGCACCAATACTTATGCAAGATGAATTGACTCTCCTGTTTGTACCTGCCACAAACTATTATAAATACCTTGTTTGGCTAACAATTCTTCGTGAGTGCCTCGTTCTACAATTTGACCAAATTCTAAAACATAGATACAGTCCGCATGACGAATAGTCGAAAGACGATGAGCGATCGCAATGGTAGTCCGATTTCTGGTAATCTTTTCTAAGGAACGAGCGATCGCAGCTTCGGTTTCGTTATCTACTGCCGAGGTAGCTTCATCTAAAATCAAAATGGGTGGATTTTTTAAGATTGCCCTGGCGATCGCAATTCTCTGTCTCTGTCCCCCAGAAAGTTTTTGTCCTCTTTCCCCCACGATAGTATCGTAACCTCGAGGTAATTGAGTGATAAAGTCATGAGCCTCGGCTATTTTGGCAGCAGCAATCACTTTGTCCCTGGGTTCGTAAGCGTTCCCGTAAGCGATATTATCTCTTACCGTACCGTGAAAGAGAAATACATCCTGACTTACCAAACCAATAGCGTTACGCAGATCGGCTAAGAAAATATCTTTAATATCTCTACCATCTAAGGTTATTCTGCCTTGTTGTACTTCATAGAAGCGTAGTAACAGTTTAACTATCGTACTCTTTCCCGAACCAGTTGAACCGACAATAGCGATCGTTTTTCCTGCGGGGATCTCCAAAGAAAGATTTTTAATTACCGGTTGTCTTTGGTAATACGCAAAGGTAATATTTTCTAATTTTATTGCACCACGAATTACCTCTCTGGGTAAAGCAATATTGCCTGAATGAATAGTAATCGGAGTGTCCAATAAATTCATCACGCGATTGGTAGAAGCCATCGCCCTTTGGTATAAATCCAGAGTTTGCCCTAATCTAGTTAAAGGCCAGAGTAATCTTTGGGTGAGAAACACCAAGACACTATAAGTACCTACTGCCAAACTTCCTTCTACTACTTTCATGCCCCCGTACAAAAGTATTGCCGTAAATCCTGCTAAAATTACAATGCGAATTAGGGGAATAAAAGCTGCTGATAAGGCGATCGCTTTTTGGTTACTTTCTAGGTAGGCTTGACTTTCTTGTTTGAGTCTTTCTAGTTCGTAAGCTTCTGTGGTAAAACTTTTAATGGTAGTAATACCACTGAGGTTATTAGCTAAACGAGAGTTAAGTAAACTCACTTTTTCTCGCACTTGGGCGTAACGGGGTGCCAATTTTCTTTGAAAGGCGATCGAGCCCCAAAGGATAAATGGGATTGGTAACATTGCCATCCAAGCAACATCGGGAGTCAGAATAAAAAATGCTCCACTAATAATAATAACTGTAGTGCCTACTTGCAGTATCTCATTCGCACCAATATCTAAAAACCTTTCTAGTTGATTGACATCATCATTGAGGATAGAAAGTAATGTCCCTGTACTCCGTTCTTCAAAATAAGCTAATTCTAAATCTTGAACACGATCGTAAGCATCTAAACGTAAATCATGTTGAATATTTTGAGCTAAATTGCGCCACAATCTTTCGTAAATATACTGAAAGAGAGATTCAAAACCCCAAATAATTGCGGATAAAACACTCAGAATTACTAGTTGTCCAAACACATCTGTAACTCCCAAACTAGCAATCAAAGAATCTTCCTGTTTGACTACCACATCAACTGCTGCACCAATTAAAGCAGGAGGTGCCAGATCGAAGATTTTATTGAGAATAGAACAGATTACTGCTTGCCAAATTAAAAGCCGATATTTACGCCCATATTTAAATAAGCGAATTAAAGGGTCTCGATCTTTTTTAATAGTACTTTTGTTTGCCATAATAAATGCTCGTTGGAGCTATGCTCTTATACCCCAATTCGGGTATTGTTAGAAATAAAAGTACCATTTTTGTTATAATTATTTATTGATATATATAAAAATTAATTAACAAAACTTCACAGTGTTTAGTAATATAACAACATAACAAATTAAGTTTTTTTACTTATTCCTTATGATAGAAGCTCAATTCCCGTGGCTTACCACACTTATAGTTTTTCCCTTAATGGCATCGTTACTGGTGCCGATAATTCCCGATAAAGATGGTAAAAATCTACGCTGGTATGCTATGGGCGTAGGTGTTATCGACTTCGCGTTAATGTGCTACGCCTTTTGGCAGAATTACGATGTTAGCACTGCTAGCTTACAAATGGCAGAAAGTTATGCTTGGATACCGCAAATAGGTCTTAACTGGGCGGTTTCTGTCGATGGTATTTCCATGCCGTTAGTGCTACTAGCAGGGTTTGTGACTACTCTTTCCTTGTTATCTGCCTGGCAAGTCGATCGTAAACCTCGTTTATTTTACTTTCTGATGCTCCTTCTCTATGCTGCCCAGATAGGGGTATTCGTAGCTCAAGATATGCTCTTGCTCTTTATTATGTGGGAGTTAGAGTTAATTCCTGTATATTTACTAGTCTCGATTTGGGGTGGTAAGAGAAGACGTTATGCAGCGATGAAGTTTTTACTTTATACTGCAGCAGCCTCTATCTTCATCTTAGTAGCAGCTTTGGCCATGGCTATTTATGGAGGAGGAACTCTCACCTTCGATATGGTGGCATTAGCAGCTAAAGATTTTCCCATCGCTTTAGAAATCTTCCTATATGGAGGATTACTGATTGCTTTTGGCGTTAAATTAGCTATCTTTCCCCTACATACATGGCTACCAGATGCTCACGGCGAAGCCTCTTCTCCTATCTCGATGATTTTAGCAGGCGTACTCCTCAAAATGGGAGGATACGGACTCATTCGCTTAAATTTAGGTTTATTACCCGATGCTCATGTTTACTTTGCCCCAATTCTAGTTATTTTAGGTGTAGTTAATATTATTTATGGTGCGTTTGCTTCTTTTGGTCAAACTAATATGAAGCGTCGTTTAGCTTTTTCCTCCGTTTCCCACATGGGTTTTGTACTTTTAGGTATTGCCTCCTTTACCGACTTAGGTATTAGTGGAGCAATGCTACAAATGTTATCTCACGGTTTAATTGCTTCTGTCTTGTTCTTCCTAGCGGGGGTAACTTATGACCGCACCCATACTATGCTCTTGGATAAAATGGGCAATCTAGGTCAATCTATGCCCAAAGTATTCGCTCTGTTTACCGCAGGTGCCATGGCATCTTTAGCCCTTCCTGGTATGAGTGGTTTTGTGAGTGAGATTACTGTATTTGTTGGCTTCAGCAATAGCGATATCTATAGTTCTTCTTTCCGCACTTTAGTGATATTTTTATCAGCTGTAGGAGTAATTCTGACTCCTATTTATTTACTATCTATGCTGCGCCAGCTATTTTATGGAAACGAAGCCACCCTAACTTGTGTCATGGGTAATAGTAGTTTCCAAGATAGCAGCAATAATAATGAAGAACCAGCTTGTTTCGGTAATAGTTGCGTCATACCTAGTGAAGCGCCATTCAATGATGCTCAACCCCGTGAAATATTTATTGCTGCTTGCTTCTTAGTATTAATTGTTGGTATTGGACTCTATCCTAAAATGGCTACAAGAATGTACAATACTACAACCATGGCAGTAAATGCCCAGGTACGTGAATCTTATACCCAGATTGCTCAAAATAATTCCAACATTTATGCCCGAGGACTGAAGCTTTCCCAACCCGAAATAGCCTCTATTGAGGGAATCATTAAGTAAGATTATTTATTTATATTGTTCCGAAGTATCGAACTATTGCAAATGTATCAAAAACCGCTTTTGATTCCAGAGCGGTTTTTTAATCTTACACTTTCGAGAAATTTTAATAACTTGTTCTGTTCAAAGGTGGCAGCCAATTGTTTTACTCTTTGAGTAAAAAGAGAATATCGATCGTCCTCTCGTTCTAGTAAGGTAATTGTTTCGATTACTTGCTTGAGATCGCCAATATTAGATAGAGCGAATAATTCTTCTATTATTTCTGCTGAGGGAAGAACTAAAGATTCAGTAGAAGTATCGATATTAGTTTTATTAGTCTCGTTATTAGTCTCAGCTCTTATCCATTCTAGTTGCAGATAAGTTCCCAATAAATTTAATAGTTGACTTAGATCGATGGGCTTAGATAGAAAAGCGGTAAACAGTTCTCGTTCAAATTGACTAATAGAGCCTGAAAATTGAATATTAGCAGAAACAGCAAATATAATTATGCCTCTGAGTTGAGGATCTTTTCTTACTTGGCTCGCCATTTCTATTCCATTCATAACTGGCATAATCAGATCCACCAGCACTACATCCGGTTTAAATGAACGAGCAAGAGCCAAACCTTCTTCACCATTTTCGGCTTCGGCGATTTCAAAGCCAAGGGGTTTTAACCAACTAGACAAAACTTTAATATTGGCTGGGACATCATCCACAATTAGAATTCTGCGTGACTCACCTTGAAAACCAAGAGGAGGAGATAATCGAGAAACAGGAATGCAGACAATGTCAGAATCGATACTGGGCAAATTTAGATCGAACCAAAAAATACTTCCTTTTCCTAGAGTACTCTCTACCTGGATCTCACTATCCATAAGTTGGAGAATATTATCAGTAATCGTTAATCCCAATCCAGTTCCTTTTTTACCAGCTAGATCGTTACTCACTTGTTCAAAAGGTAAAAAGATAGTTTTTAATTTATCTGAAGGAATACCAATTCCCGTATCTTCAATTTCAAAACGAATTTTATTGTTGGTTGCTATCTCAGAACTATCTACCTGGTGGTTGATAAAATCCTTTACATAGCCTACTTTCAGACTGACATTACCTGCTGCGGTAAATTTGACTGCATTGCCTAATAAATTGAGTAGGACTTGTTTAAGTCGAGTTTCATCCCCGTACACTACGCTGGGTAAATTAGAGAGCAATTGATAATTAAAATTAAGATTATTTTCTTTAGTCCATAGACGAACTAAACTAGCTAGATCGGCTAAAAAGGATGAAAAGCTAAATTTTTTCGGCTCTAATACTAATTTTTGGGCTGTGATTTTGGAAAAATCGAGAATATCGTTAATTAATGCTAGTAAATGCTGTCCAGATTGACGAATCAATTTAATATGTTGCCTTTGATTTTCATTGATATTCAAGTCTTTTTGCAAGATTTGAGCAAAACCCAGAATACTATTTAAAGGAGTTCTCAATTCGTGACTGATATGGGCGAGAAAATGGTCTTTTGCCTTATTTGCAGTTTCAGCAGCTTCTTTAGCCTGCAACAATTCGGCGGTGCGTTCTTCTACCCGTTTCTCTAATTCGAGATTAGCTCGACGAAGTTTTTTTCTAGCTTGTTTTGCTGCTGCTTCTGCCTGATTGCGTTGAGTAACATCTACCATAACTGCTAGAGAATGAATTACTTTTCCCGAATCATCTTTTTCGGCAATGGCAGAGAGAAGTACATCAATTATTTTGCCGTTTTTGCAGATAAATTGATACGGTACATCAGTACAAGTTCCTGTTTGCCAGAACCGCGGTAAAACAACTTCTTCAGCATACAAACGAGACTTTTCTGTAAGAAAGTCAATAGATTTTTTACCAATTACTTCGCTTTGTTCATAACCGAGATATTTGAGCCAATAATTACTCACGCTGATTATTTTGCCAGTGCTATCGATCGAGTGAAGCATAACTGGTGTATGTTCATAAATATAACGATAGCGTTGCTCACTTTCTTTGAGGGCTTGTTCAAATTCTTTGCGCTCGCTAATATCAAAGATCGCTCCATTCAAATAGAGGATATTGCCATAGTCGTCAAATACACCTCTCCCCTTCTCATAAACCCAACGAATACTACCATCCTGATGTACTATTCTATACTCTAAAATAAAAGGCTGTCTGATAGCTAGAGCTCGCTCGACGGTTACTTCTACATACTCTTGGTCGTCTGGATGAATAATACTAACATAGCTTCTCACTTGATTATCAATAAACTCCTGGGCTTTGTAACCAGAAATCCCTTCAATAGCGTTACTAATAAAATCCATCGTCCAGAATTTATCGCACTGACAATGATAGATAGCACCGGGAATATTGGCCACGAGAGAGCGAAATTGTTCTTCACTTTCTTGTAGGGCTTGTTCCACTTGTTTTCTTTGACTAATATTTTCAGTCAGGAAAACAAAATAAAGGGGTTGGTTTAATTCATCTCGCACCAGAGAAACACTAATATTGACCCAAACTAACCCACCTTGTTTATGGATATAGCGTTTTTCTATTTGGAAATGATCTATCTCTCCCTCGACCAGCATATCAATATAGGTTAAATCTGTGTGGAGGTCATCGGGATAAGTAATTTCTTGAAAAGTTGTTTGTTCCAGTTCGGCTTCAGAATAACCTACCATCTTACATAGAGAAGCATTGACTGCCAGCCAGCGACCTTTCAAAGAAACGAGCCCCATACCGATCGACGCAGAGCGAAATGCACCATAAAAACGAGTTTCACTTTCTCTCAGGGCTTTTTCTGCCTGCTTGCGTTGCTCTAGCTCGTTTTTAAGATTGTTTAATAGTTCTGCTGGTTGGATCGCGATCGCTAGTTGTACTGCTAACTTATTAAGTAATTCAATTTCTCTTGCTTCCCACTGATGAGTGCTATGGCAATGATGGGCAATCAGTAATCCCCACAGACAAGAAGTCCCACGGTTAGACGGAGAAGATGTAGGTAAAATCGGCACAATTGCGTTGGCCTTAACTTGAAATTCTGCCAAAAGAGAAAGATGACATGGACTGAGTTGGGCTGCGTAGATATCGTTAATGGCTAAGGTTTCGCCCCGTTCGTATTTATCTGCCCCTTGTTCTTGAAAACAAGTATCAATTATTTTAGTTCCTAGAGACTTTTTCCAACCGGGTTTAACTGATTCGGCTAAAATATCCCCAGTCATATCCGCAGCAAAACGATAGACAACCACGCGATCGCAATCGAGTAAAGTTTGGACTTCACGAACTGCGTTATCGAGAATATCTTGTAAATTAAGAGATTGACGAATACGTAAATCAACTTCTGCTATTAACTCTTGTCGCTTTTTATTTTCTGCTAAGAGAGTGTGTAGATAATCTTGTTTGAGAACATTATTGACAGAATAGTGTAAAGTCTCTGCCGTTAGCTTCCCTTTAACTAGATAATCTTGTATTCCGCTTTTTATTGCCTCCACAGCAATTACTTCATTGCCTTGCCCCGTCAACATGATAATCGGCGGTAAATGATCGCTCTGCGCCTTTAATTGTTCGACAAATTCTAAACCATCGAGATCGGGTAATAAATAAGCTAGTAAAATTAAATCTGGTTTAATATTTTTACATATAGCTAAAGCTACCTCGCCACATTCTGCCTCGATGATGCTGTAAGCAGAGCTATCTTTTTTTAGCAAATAGCGACGATAAGTTTCTCTATCTTCTGGAGAATCGTCAACTATCATGATAGTTAGATTTTGTTTCATTGCTATCAGCTAGACTATTTTTTGAGTTATTGCTAGTTACATTGTTTGCTCAACAGCTTTTCGATTTAGAAGATCGATGCTTTCTAGTAGTCTGTCAATTTTTAAATGATGGACAGGAGAAAAGTTCGGAGTTAAAAGATTTAACCCTCATTTCTATAAAAGTTTTCACCAGCTTAGACTAGTTTTTTGCTAAATGGTGAAAAAAATAATCTCAAAAAAACTTTTTAATAAATATTAAAATTCTCTGCTGTTACGAACCTTCATAATAGTTTGAGGTAGAACTCCTATCAAAAGAGCAAAGGCTCGATCTGGCAGTTTAGCTACTGTCTCTGTATCGAACCAATGCTCGAATTGATTGAGAATAAGTTGTGCTCTTTCTATCGGTATAGGATTGTCAGTAATTTGTTTAGTTAATCTAACCCACTGTCTTCGCATCTTATAAGCTTGTCTTTTGGCTTCTGAAGTTTGGGGATAGATGAGAGAAATTTTGCCCACAGGAATAAGCTCGGTCGCATCGAGATCGAACTGACCACCAACAACTGCTCCAGGTCCAGCAAATTCAGCATGGTACTTTTTGTAAATAATTAGACCATTTTTACGCCGAGGATTAATTACCAACAACTCTTGTGATTGTAGCTTGGCTAAAATTTCCTTAGTCTGAAGATTGTGGTTTAAGTTTTGAGCGTTCACTCTTCGATTACTGTTAGTTAACTCCAAAATCACGTTATTGAACTAACTATAGCAATCCTTCTTCCCAACCGTGAATTAAAGTTTGTTTACAATTGCTTACTGAGTAACAAGCGTTGAGAAGGAATCATAAAAAGCTCATTCCAAGTAGATTGAGATCGATCGATCTTGTAACCTTGAAGCAAATATAGTTGTTTAGCTGCTTCATTACTCTTGAGGACGTGAAGACGAGTTTCATAATATCCCCAGTGACGAGCGATTTGTTCGCATTCAGCCAATAATTTTTTGCCTATACCCTGTCGGCGATAGTTAGGTTTGACCGCCAAATTAGAAATATAAGGATACTGAGAATCGAGAGACCAAACAGAAGGATAGCGAATGGCTATTTCTACTGTGCCCACAATCGCTCGCTTTCCTTGAGAATCGGTAACTATGGCTATTAGACAACAATAAAAAGGTGAATGGGACAACAAACGACTCCGTAAATCTTCGTAAATTCCCAATCTCAGCAATGAATATATCCATCCCAATACCTCGGGAAAACGATAAAAACCATAGACAAGAACTTCTGTAAGCTCACGCAAGTCTTCGAGCTTGGCTGGTCTAATCGTTAGCTGTGAAATATTGATATTAGTATTGTTGTCAATCGACCAAGAAGGCATCAAGCCAAAGATCTTTCAAATTTTTTCCCATTCATTGTAATTGTTTCTGTCTAGTAATGCACTTTTTTAACGGAAACTGGGAATAATAGCATCGTGCCTTAAATTTGGCTCTTTGTTTTTTACGACAATTGCTACTGCTTTGTCGCGCTTTTAGCTCTTGGTTCTTAGCTTTTTTTTGGCCATAGTAGCTTACTATTCGACTTTTTTAATTGCTAAAAGCATGCTATTTCAATCTTCCATTAGAAAGCTAAATAATCTGCCTTTAGAGCAAGTTTGTCAAACAATTGTAGATACAGTAGGACAAGTGTTAAAGGTAGACATAGCAATTTTGTGCTTAGATAGCATCAACGAAAATTATTTTGTTTATCAAAACTCAAGTATTAACTCCAGTTCCGAGCGAGAAATTAACTGGGATCTTTTAAAACTGACTGTTAGCAACACAGAAGATATCACCATAATTGAAGACCATCATCAAAATTGGCAAAAAAACCAAAGTTTCGATTCAGCAACCTATTTGGCGTATCAACAAGCAAATATTCGTTCTACTTTGTCTGTTCCTTTACTCTGTCAACAAGATTTAGTGGGGGTTCTAGTCTTACATCACTGCAAAGATGTTCATACTTGGGAGAGTGAGGCAATAAGATTAGCTGTGATGATTGCTACTCAAGCTGCTTTAGCGATCGCTCAGGTAAAAGCTTATGAAAAATTACAAGCTTTGGCACAAAGAGAATCTATGGTCAATACAATTACGGCAGCAATTCGCTCTAGTTTAGAGCCAGAAGCAATTTTTGCAGCTATTACCAAAGAATTAGGACAGGCTTTAGGAGTAGATGGTTGTACTCTGTCTCTGTGGACGAAAGAAGATATGTTTGTCCAATGTGTTGCCTTTTACAATCCTCACGAACAAGCTCGGAGTGTTCGCTCTATTCAGCGTCAGCGCAGAAAGATTCCCAATACTTCTTCTGTACCCATCAGCGAAAATCCTATCTTACAAGAAATGTTAATCACTAAAAAACCAGCGATATTAAAAGATTTAGAGCAAAAAAAAGAGATGGCAAGGTATGAACTGCGTTGGCATTCGAGAGCTAGAGCCTTGCTAATTGCTCCTCTAATTGTGGATGGAGAAATTATTGGCAGTATTACTCTGAGACAATCTAAATCGTCTCGTCATTGGAGTACCTCAGAAATCGAGCTAGTAGAAGCGGTAGCAGCCCAAGCAGCGATCGCCGTACAACAAGCAAGATTATATGAAACTACTAAACAACAAGCAGCCCAACTTCAAGAAAGAGAACAGAAAGTCAAGCAGTTAAATAACTATTTGACTGAATCTGTACTCAAGCGGTTTTTACCCGAGGCGATCGTCGATCGAGCAGCGGTGGGAGAATTGGCTTTAGATTTAAGTCCCGAGCCTTATGTTGTTACTATTTTATTTGCCGATCTAGTCGGTTTTACTTCTTTATCGAGTTATCTAGAAGTCAATACTTTGGCACAATTACTCAATGAATATTTAGAAGCTATGGCTAAAGCTGTATTTGACCAAAGGGGAACAGTAGATAAGTTTATCGGTGATGGTATTATGGCTTTATTCGGTGCGCCAGAAGATTTACCACCTCCAGAACAGGCACAAAGAGCGATCGCCACTGCTAGATTGATGCAGCAATATTTAGACCAACTCAATCAAATTTGGCAAACTAAAGGGATTTTTGATGAAAATATATCTACGCTAAAATTACGTTGTGGTATTCATCAAGGTAGAGCCGTCGTCGGTATGTTTGGTGGTAGACAAAGAAAAGACTATACGGCGGTCGGTAAGGCAGTTAATATTGCAGCTAGATTAGAAGAAGCAGCCGATCCTGGCAGTATTTTAATTTCTTCTACGGTAGCTGCTTGGATAGAAAACAAAGACTTTCAACAAGAACGAGTACTAAAATTGCGCGGAATTAAAGAGGAATTATTGGCGTTTTCCCTTAAGGTTTAACTAGAGCTATTAGCTTTTAGCTATTAGCTTTTAGCTACTGTTCAATTTTATCCAGACTCAGATGGTAACGATACAATGCCACAGGACGACCAGCAGCAGTAAAATAGTCTGGATCTTGGGGCGAGAGATAAATGGCAGTGATTTGTTCTGCTTCTATTTGTCCTGGTTTTAATAAATGATAAGCAGAAGTAGTTTCTACTTCATTAAGATAAATACGCTCATTACTGCGGAAT
The DNA here is from genome assembly GCA_030065635.1 of Xenococcaceae cyanobacterium MO_188.B32. Taxonomy (GTDB): domain Bacteria; phylum Cyanobacteriota; class Cyanobacteriia; order Cyanobacteriales; family Xenococcaceae; genus JASJDJ01. The sequence continues at coordinate 14,617 of JASJDJ010000098.1, read as the reverse complement.
AGTTGTTGGGTTACTTCTGTGGCTACAAATTTACCTTTTTGGGGAGTTTCTTTTGCTCTACCAGTTACTTTAGCAATAAGACGGCGATCGCCTTTAAGTTTGGTAATTTGTTGATTGGGGTTGTCGGGATCGACTTTAACTGTTAAGACATTTTTTTTACCTAAATAAGCTTCAGCAATATGTTGACCATTAAAAGCACGGTCGGCAACTACAGGAATTTTATTAGCGATCGAAAATTGTTTGCCAGGCGAAAAATAATCTTTGCCAAATCTAACCGTAAACTTATATGGTTTATTTAAATCCCTTTGACTCGATTCAAAACCAGGAGTAACAATATCTGGTGCTAGAGGTGCTATTTGCTCTAGTAGAGTACTAGTTACTTGCCACGTCCCCTCCATCCATTCAGGATAAGCTAAATCTCCTTTAGCTATTTGTACGGTCGGTTTACTTTTCCATTCGGGAAATCGATCGATTCTTTGACTTAGAGAAAGAGCACTCGCACTTTGATTAAAGACAAAAAATACAACTAAAATCGTACCAACAAAAATCTGCCATATACGCATAACCATATGATAAATATTCAATACTTCTGACTCCTGACCTCTGACACTTTCAAGATTTGTGTTCTATGAAGCAACCAATTCTAAGCATTATTATCCCAGTTTTGAACGAAGCAAACATTATTCGCTCGATCTTATCGCGATTGCAAAATGATGTGGGAATTGAAATTATTGTCGTTGATGGTGGCAGTCAGGATAATACTTTTGAACTAGCCAAAAGAGTAGGAGTTCGAGTGATTCTCTCACCGCAAACCGGACGTGCTAATCAGATGAATGCAGGGGCAGCAATTGCTACGGGGGATATTCTCCTTTTTCTTCATGCGGATACTCAACTACCGCCAGACTATCTCAATATAGTTAAAGATACTTTGGCTCGACCAAAAGCGATCGCTGGTGCTTTTGAATTGGCTATTGATGCAGATAATAAGTCTTTGCGCTTGGTAGAAATAATGGTTAAATTGCGATCGCGCTGGTTTTCTCTTCCCTATGGGGATCAGGCTATTTTTTTAAAAAGAACTGTCTTTGAAAAGATAGGAGGATTTGCCGATTTACCTATTATGGAAGATTTTGAATTAATCCAGAGATTAAAAAAGCAAGGAAAAATTGCGCTCGCTCCTGCTGCTGTTTTAACTTCTAGTCGTCGTTGGCAAAAACTAGGAGTATTCAAAACCACTCTGATCAACCAATTAATTATTCTTGGTTATTATCTCGGAATTCCCCCCAAGCGATTAAGACGTTTGTATAACAAGAGTTCGTAGTTGTTAGTTGTTATCAGAAGATTGAATTCGTTGAGAAGCCGTAACATGAAAAACAACTACAAAGGTTTTATCTAATTGCTGTTGTAATAATTGTTCGACTACTTTAACTTCTGCTGAAGAAATAGGTTCGGCAACTTTAACTTTTAAAAGAACTGAATGGGGTTTTGCTTTCCAATTAACTCGTAAACTCTCAAGTTCAATACTCTTATGTTTTAACTGGGACTCAGTAACTAAAATCTTGTTAATAGAAGAATTGACTTTAGCTCGATCGATCATTTGCCAAAAACTAATTCCTAATGGAATAGCTAACATAATAATTAGCAAGATAGACACACCCCAAGATAAATTGCGACTTAATTCATTACTGCGGGCATATCCTCCCCAGACATAAACCACAATACAAGCTAAATTAATACCAATTAGGTTAGTTAAATATAGTAGACTTGCACCTAAAGCTGCTTCCCATTGTCCCTGGGATAAGGTTAAACCGACAACGCACAAGGGAGGCATCAAAGCTACAGAAATCGCTGTTCCTGGAATAGCATCACTCATCTCTGGACGAATTTTGGCATAGCCACTAATTCCTCCAGCAACGATCGCAATTAGTAAATCGATTAAAGTAGGTTGAGTTCTCGACCAAATTTCCGAACCAAACTGAGGTATACCAATAATTAGCCCAATAATTAAAGAGCAACCAACAGCGATGATTGTCCCTAGCGCGATCGCTCCTGTACTTCTACTGAGTAGTTTAGCATCTCCTTCTAGAGTGGCAAAAGAAAAACCCCTCAACGGCAGCATCAAAGGTGCAATAATCATCGCCCCAATTATGACGGCAGCACTATTAATCAGTAAACCAAAAGTAGCAATCAAACAAGAACTGAGAATTAAAATTAAATAATTTTGGTCTAACTTAGAATCTTTGACTAGGGATTCTCTTATTTTGAGAATAGGAATTGCTTCTAAACCAAAATTCCTAAGTAATTCCCAGTTTCTACGCATTATTAAGACATAAGTTAAAGAACTTTTACCAGATTAACTGGAGTTGGGAAAATGTTCAAACACCAATCAATTCAAAAGCTATCAGCTAGCAATTAATGAGAAATTGAAACCCACCATTAATTGAAGACCATTAGCTGCAAGCAATTTAACAGAGGTCTTAAACTCCAATAGCTTTAAAGATAAAAAAATAAGTAAAATAACTAACTAGAGAGATAAGATAGGGCGATCGCAAATAGTAAAAACACGTATATAGTTGGAAATGCAAATTGGCAGATACGGTCTACTTTAATTGCTAGGAATTTTAGATTTTCTGTGTTTAACCAATCAACCACTATATTTTCGGCAACTGTTAAGGCTATAGCTACAAAAGAAAGAGACAAAATAGCATCCATTAGCGTTAGGTAAGAAATATTAGGCAGATTTTCCGAAATCAAAAATTGATAAGCAACTACTGTCAGAATACCTGTCAAAGAAAAACTAATTCGATCGGCTAAACTTTCTTCAGCCATCCAGAAAACAGACCAAGAAATTATCACTAAAATTATTAAAGGTATAAGCACTTTCCATAAATAGAAACCAGGTTTGCGAATTAACTTAATCTGCATTAAAAACTTAGAGAATGGTTCTTTCGAGCGTTCTTTCGAGCGTACTTCTAGGTTTTGTTCGATCTGAGTTTCTATATCACCAATTTCCCACTCTGGTAAATTGAGATTAGGATTAAATCCTATTTTCTGTTCGTTTACGTTTAGCTTGATGTAGTTCTCATCCCAAGCAAAAGACTCTATTGCCACTTGAAGAGTTTGTGCATCAAAGGGAAATTTTGTCAAGTCAAAGAAGGATTTTAGTTCTACACTAAATTTTTCTCTATACTGAACAGTACCATTCGCAAAAATGATCAATTCTTCATTTTTTTTAAAGTATTCTCCCACCGCATTGACAAACGTGACACTAGGCCACCATATCCGTTTTATTTTTACATCTGCATCTTCTTCAAGATAAATTCGATCGTGTTTTTCTTTACTGTTCGTCCTCAGACGTGGGTCACACCAAACTAAATCGATCGAACCTTCTAAGCGATAAGTATTTTCAACAGCATTGACATTAGAAATATCAATAACGTATATTCCAATATCAACTCGTGTCGGTCCATTAGAATTAGGTGGATCGACGAAAACTGCTTCGTCAAAGTCAAATTTTTGTTCTGGATTTTCTAGTTGGTAGTTTTTGCTTATGTTTTCATCTATCTGAGGGCAAGAAGCAGCAGAAATTTTAGGTTGAATATTTGAATTGTCTTGAGCGTTGATACTAACTAGAGTAGATAAAATAAAATTAAGTGCCAGCGCAATAATCAAGCTGAATACAACTAATAAAGTAAAAATTGAATTTTTATAGTTGAGGCATTTTATTTTTGGTGGTTTCATATGTAAATATGGTTGTATTGCCAAGATTTTTAGAAACCCTCGGCTCTGTTGTCAGTTGAGTAGCCATTCACATTCTCTTCCTTTCTAGTTAAACTATCATCGAGCTATTTACTAATTCAGTATATAGGTAGGTATATCTTATAAAAAAAAATTATTAGATATAGCTTTAATAACAATTAACAAGATACTAGCGTACGACAAAATAAATTAGTTGGATGTTCGCGTTAACAAAAGTAGTATTAATGTTAGCCTATACAATACTTCTTGACTAAATCTTTATTTAAAGTGATTTAGGCAGATATTGACAATTTTTAATTTATAATTCTCGACGAGCGCCTAAATTTAGTTAAAACCAAATGATCGCATCTAGAACTAGTTCGAGTAATCTAACCAACAATTTTACTTCTTTAAATTTAGCTATTAGTAAATTAATTGATAAGCAAGAAAAAGACTGGGGATATTTTCAGGTCAAAAAAGAAGAAGAGTTTTATTCTTTGCACTTGCCTTTTTTGCCTTGCCTGAGGCTTTACCAAAATACAGCTAGTAATATTTATAAAGCATATTGGTCTAATCCTAAAGACTCAGTACCAGATTTAAAAGATAAAACCAAGTCACCCCAAATTTATATTAAGAAAAAAACTCAAAAAGTTTATGCTCCGCAACAACCGCGCCTCCAAAAAAAGCAGAAGACTTATGAAGTTATCTATCAATACGATTCCCGTACAGAAATTCATCTGATTAGCAAAATTGTAGCTAATGCTATTCGTGACAAAATAGAGCAAAGTGTCTCTAACGTTTCTCAAGATGAGATTATGCCTTTAGTGATGGTTAGAGAAGAAATTTAGACTAGTTGTTTTTAAGAACTGGATATGAAGTAGGAGATTTTTTTGGCAGCCATATAAAAAGCCCTTGGGAGTCTTGCCATGTTTCGACCCCAAGGACTTTCCCTTTTACACTTACTCCTCACACGCTTCCTATATTAATAGTCTTGTTGTTTAAAGAACTACTTTTAGTGACACTTTAAAAATTGTCATATCAGACCTATCTTGAAAATACAACTCAGGAGTCAGCATTAAATTTTAAGAGTTACAGAAGTTTAGAAGTTACACCATGTATTCTTAACTTCCCAGTTCTAGACTTCTGAAGTGACGACCTTAGGAAGTGGCTTATTAAAGAATTTCTTGAGAATTTGTTCTGCCATCTGAGAACTAGTTAAGCCTAAATCCGCTTTTGATTGATCTGGTGTGGCATGATCTACTAGTTTATCTGGTATGCCAAATCGCTTCACAGGAACGAGAACATCATTTTCTTGTAAAGCTTCGAGTACGGCCGAACCAAAACCACCCATCAGACAACCTTCTTCTAGGGTAACAACCTTACCAATTCTTTTAGCTAAAGGCAAAATTAGTTCTGTATCTAAAGGTTTGACGAAACGGGCATTAACTACTGTTGCTTCGATACCGTGTTCGCCAAGAATTTCTGCTACTTGGAGGGCAGGATAGACCATTGTACCGTAGCCTAACAGTAAGAGATCGTCACCATTGCGGAGAATTTCGCCTTTACCAATTTCAATTGGTTCCCAACCTTCTTCCATGAGGGGAACACCAACGCCATTACCGCGAGGATAACGCATAGCGATCGCGCTATCGGTATGATTAATGCCAGTAACTACCATGCGTTGTAATTCTGCTTCGTCTTTTGGTGCCATAACTACGATATTGGGAATACAGCGTAGATAGGCAATATCGTACATTCCCTGATGGGTGGGCCCATCTGCACCAACTATTCCTGCCCGATCTAAACAGAAAAATACGGGTAATTTTTGGATGCAAATATCGTGAATTATTTGATCGTATGCTCTTTGTAAAAAAGTAGAGTAAATTGCTGCTACGGGACGCATACCTTCGCAAGCTAAACCAGCAGCTAGAGTTACGGCATGTTGTTCGGCAATACCAACATCTATATACTGTTTGGGCAGTTTTTTCTGTAATTTATCTAATCCCGTACCAGTTGCCATAGCAGCCGTAATCCCGATAATTTTAGGATTGTTTTCTGCCAAGGTAGTCAAGGTATGAGCAAATACTTTAGAGTACTTGGGAGGTTTGGGTTTGCTGGCAGGAATGGCTTTACCTGTGGCCAAATTGAAAGGACTTTGGGCATGATAGCCTACTTGGTCTTTTTCAGCGATTTCATAACCTTTTCCTTTGACTGTGGCTACATGAACCAAAACTGGCCCTGGTACTTTGTGTGCTTGCTTGAAGGTAGAAATTAATTCTGATAGATTATGACCATCAATCGGCCCAAAATACTTGAAGCCTAGCTCTTCTATAACCGCGCCTACTTTGGGAACTGCTAAACGTTTCATCCCTTCTTTAAGACGATCCACTTCTGGAGTTAAAGATTCACCAAAGAAAGGTAAATGCTTAAATTGTTCTTCCAAGTTATCGGAAATAAACTGAACGGGATCGGACAAACGTACTTTGTTGAGATAGCGAGAAATTGCTCCCACATTAGGAGAAATAGACATCTCGTTATCATTCAGTACTACCATGAGATTGGTATTGGGTAAATGACCTGCATGGTTGATTGCTTCTAGTGCCATACCTCCTGTCAAAGCACCATCACCAATTACGGCAACACATTTAAAGTCTTCTCCTTTGGCATCTCTTGCTAGTGCCATACCCAAAGCAGCAGAGATACTAGTAGAGGCGTGTCCAGCCCCAAAATGATCGAATTTATTTTCGCAACGTTTCAAGTAACCAGCAATACCATCTTTTTGCCGTAGAGTATTAAAGCGATTATATCTACCTGTCAGCATTTTATGGGGATAGGCTTGATGTCCTACGTCCCAAGTAACTTTATCTCGGTCTAAATCGAGAGTTTGATAAAGAGCTATTGTAAGTTCTACTACTCCTAACCCAGGACCTAAATGACCGCCACTAGTAGCAACTGTTTGTAAGTGCTTTTCTCTAATCTGACGGGCAATGTCCTCTAGTTGGCGAAGGGATAAACCATGCAACTGGTTGGGATGAGTTATTTCACTTAAATGCATACCGTCGTGTTCTCTAAATATGGAGTCTTTTATTTTAGTTAATTAAGAAAATTATCCTACTTTCAAGGGTGTTAATGAATAGCTAGATACTTTTCTACATCTATAGATTTATTATGGGAGTTTTGGAGAAGGCGGACAACTTTATATTATTGGGTAAGATTTTATGACAACAACTATGAAAAGAAGACAAATTGTTAAAAATATTGCTCTCGGTGCGGGAACTACTACTGTTCTGGCTGCCTGCGATCGAACTAGTAATAGTCCTAGCGTGCAAACCAATCAATCACCTAATGTTCGATGGCGCATGGTTACTAGTTGGCCTAAATCCTTAGATACTATTTTTGGTGGGGCGCAAACAGTTTGCGATCGCGTTAAAGAAATGACTGGAGGACGTTTTAATATCGAACCTTATGCTGCTGGTGAAATCGTCCCTGGTTTGGAAGTTTTAGATGCAGTCCAAAATGGCACCGTGCAATGCGGTCATACCGCTAGTTACTATTATGTAGGTAAAAATCCCGCCCTGGCTTTTGGTACAAGTGTACCTTTTGGATTAACTGCCCAACAACAAAATGCTTGGTACTACCATGGTGGTGGTTTAGAAACCATGCACGAGCTTTATGCAGATTTTAATATCATTAGCTTTCCCGCAGGTAACAGTGGGGCGCAAATGGGGGGATGGTTTAAACGAGAAGTAAAATCTAAAAGCGACCTCAATGGGCTAAAAATGCGTATTCCTGGCTTAGGTGGGAAAGTTATGGCTAGCTTGGGAGTAAACGTACAAGTACTACCGGGAGGGGAAATTTTTCTAGCTTTAGACCGTGGCGCGATCGATGCTGCGGAATGGGTAGGCCCCTACGACGATAAAAAATTAGGTTTGAATAAAGCAGCCTCTTTTTATTACTATCCTGGCTGGTGGGAACCAGGTTCTAGTTTTGAAATACAGATCAATAAATCTGAATGGGAGAAACTGCCTAAAGAATACCAGGAAATCTTTAAAACCGCAGCGATGGAGGCTAATCTCAATATGCTCTCTAAATACGATGCTTTAAATGGCAAGTCCTTACAAGAGCTTATCGCTGGAGGTACTAAATTAATTCCTTATTCTCCAGACATTTTACAAGCAGCCCAACAGGCAGCTTTTGCTAACTATGAAGAAAATGCTAGTAAAGATGCCACTTTTAAAGAGGTATACGAACAATGGAATAAGTTTCGCCAAAAAGTATCTCAATTACCTTTATACTATATATCATCAGACCTCCTAGTAAGTAGATAAGTAAAATAAGTAACGAATAAGTAATGAAAAACTTCCCTAGTGAACAATTACCTAACGATGGTGGCTATCATTTGCCCAGGTTGATAGATGAAGCCAATGAGCGTTTAAAGCAGATTGGCAAGCACGGCAAAAGAGCAACTATCAAGGTAGCTCCTAAGCCAAGCAAGCCCATATCAGCCCAATTTTCACTGCATGGTAAACAGACCCAGAGAGGGTTGAATTTGTCGTTAAATAGAGCTAATCTAATCAAAGCTGAAGAGATATGCACACTGATTACATCACAGTTGGTAGCTAATAGTTACAGTGATGATTGGCTAGACTCCCTATTAGGCAAAGAAAAACCGATAGAACAGGAAAAAGAGTTGAGCTGCAAAGAAATGCTTGAGATATACAAGAAGCATTATTTTAAGCAAAGAGAGGAAAACAAATCACCAAAGGGAACATGGGATAACACTTATAGACATACTGAAAAAATACTAAACTCGTATCACGACAAGCCTATAAGCTTACAGATAGTTAGAGAAATAATTGATAGCACAAAAAATAATACCCCTACCAGGAAAAAACACTTGAATGGGCTAGTCAATCTATTAAGCTATTTTGAGAATACAGACTTTAAGCAAGCAATTAAAAGATATAAAAAGGAAAATAAACCTGAAGCTAGAAAAAAGTATATTCCCAGTGACCACGAGATTTTTTACAATTATCAATTCGGTTTTAAACGAAAAAAACATGGCGCGGTCAAATACGCCGACAATCGTCTTTGTTGGCAATTCCTTTATGGGCTGTTAGCTGTTTATGGAATCAGAATTCATGAGGCATGGAATATAGCCAATTGGGATAAGCCAGTAATCTTTAAAGATGGTGACTGGATAGCAATTGCTGACGATACAGAAGACATTGAATCTGAAAATGAAAATGGTAAGCTCTCTTATCATCAAATAAAGAAAAAAACAGTTATACCCGCTATTCTTGACCCAAACAACCAAGATTATTTATTGTGCATAGGACATGAAACTAAAACAGGCTACCGCATAGCAATTCCTATATGCCCTAGTGGTCACTCAAGGAATTGTAAGTGGATTAAAGATTTTAATTTGATTCAACCGCTAAATTTGCCTGACATTAAAAATCCACTAGACAAGAATAGTAGTGAGTGTCGAAAATGTACCGCAACCACTACAAGATGGTTTCATAGGCACAAATACGGCTTTTCTCCTCACGCTCTTAGGCACGCTTATAACATCAGAGGACATAAACTAGATGTTAATCAAAAGGCATTGGCTAATAGCTTAGGGCATACAATCGCGGTAAATAATTCTATATATTTAAAGCACGAAGGATACGAGTCAAAAATACAGGGTTTAAAGAACGAAATAGAAAGAGATAATGCTAATAGGAATAAGCTAGAAGAGCTAAGACTAAAACTAGAAAAACTAGAAGATGAAAATAGGTATTTAAAAGCTGAAAATGAACACTTGAAGACCGAGCTAAAAATGTATGAAGCACTGAAAGGCAAATAACAAAAGACAGGATGGGAAATTTATCAAAAACCATCCTGTTTGCTGTTCAACTTTGAGTTTAGATTTCTAGCTTAGCAACTATTTCTAAATAAAATACAGGGTAGACAAGAAAACGCAAAAACTACCCCGTTAGCAACTATGAAAATAACTGTGGCATTGTATCTCTCATCATCCTAGCAGCTAAGCGAGCGATCGGGTAGTTTTTTATGTGCAATAAAAAAGGGTATCGTCTGAAGCGATATCCTTAGTTGTCCAATGGTTTATTCAGTTCTTATAACCCTACTGCGCAGTAGCGTAGAAAAAACATCATTACTTCAAACACATCGTCCTTATTATAGATTATTTAATCTGTAGTATGAATACTCAATTTTCTCCTAACGAGATTTCAAGGCTTTGATACCCAAAAACTCGGGAATATATTTTGTAGTATTTTACCCGATCGTCCCAACAGCATATTACAATCCCAAAAAACAGCCCTACTTCAGTCGGGTAGGGCTTATTAGCTGCAAAGGAATGATAGATTAGCCGATCACTTTTAACTCAATAAAAATCAATGTACAGCCCAATAATAGCATCAACCCGCTACTTGTTTTAGTCTATTCCCTCGCCTACTACTATCAAGTATCTCCACTCCGCTTCGACTCTACGAGCAAGTACTTGACAGTATACGGCTTGAGGGAATTTTTTTTCTTTTTTGTAAGCGGGCTGGGGAGGGGGAATGTGTTTCCTCTTTAAATAGGGGAAAATACATCAACAAACAAAAAAAAGATGACTAATACAACTACCGTCAAACTAACAGAATGTCAGGCAAAAGCTATAGTCAAAATGAAAGAATTTATTTCAATGGATTGCCATGAAACTTTTTTCAGGTTAACGGGTTATGCAGGTACAGGTAAAAGTTTTGTCATATGCCAATTTATCAAGTGGTTACAAGACAATAATTATTCCTTTTTGGCTTGTTCCCCTACTAACAAAGCAGCCAATAATTTAAAAAAGATAGCCAATGAAAATGGCATAAAAATAGAGGCGATCACCCTAGTACCAAGTAGCAAGCCTGATTTTCCACCTCTTTGTAAGCCCGTAGAAGTTAACACGGCGATGGTCTATGAAGACATAGATCCCCCTATATTAGTTTCCGTTCCCAACCTGTACAGGCTACTCAAGATATCCAGCGATAGAACTACAGATAAAATGTCCATGTCCTCTGACACCAAAGGACAAAATATGGATTTTAGAACATTTTGCCCTAAAATATTCAGCTCGATATCTGCCATTCACAATGATGAAAACTTCAAGGAATTGCAGCGCAGACTAATTGTTATTCCTTTTAAAAGAATAGAAGACTTGTCTGATGAAAGATTAAGTCAACTGAGGACATCTAGAGATTCTTGGCAAAATCATCTGATCAATATAGATGCGTATCACTGGGATGGATTCAGCCATATTTTTGCCAATTTCTGGACTAAAGAGATGGCGGAAATCTATTTGCTGACCAAAAAAACATTAACCAAAACCTTATCTGGATTGAGTTCTAGGCATAGGGTTATCAGCCTAGACTTGCTCGCTAGCGGAATAACCGCAGGTGTCTGGGCAAACGAAGCCGAAGCGATCGCAAAACTCAAATCTTATTTTGAATGGTATATGGACGAAACTAACAAATATGCAGGAATCAAGAAATATTTGGCTGACTATTTAGCCATTAGAGGATTCAATGGCGTTAGCAGTCGAGAACTGTACAAACAGATTGAGATTTGGCTAAATGCTGGCTGGATACTGGAGAAGCCTAAACCAAGGCAATTAAAAAGCCTCATGGCAGACATGGGATTAGTTCTATACGAAGGGTTCTGGGTGAAAAGTTGACACTCCCGCCGCGAGACGCGGGGGATTCTTGTTTCACAGACCAGTTACTAGGTCAAATAACGTAAGTTGTAAGACCCCCGCACCTCGATCTCCACAAGTGCTTTTCATGCTCACGGGCTGCCCGACCGCGATTTTTCCTCTCTGTTCTATTATTTTTGCTGCGGCAACATCTCTATCGAGAGTTATACCACAATATTGACAATTATGAACTCTTTGGCTAAGACTTTTTTTCCCAGTTGGCAATCGACAAATTGGACATTCTTGAGAGGTAAAATCCTTATCCACTTTTTCATAGTAGACTCCAGTTTTCCAAGCAATGAATGGTAATATTTGATTAATGAATTTACCAATTGCTGAATTACCTATTTGTTTGCCAAATAGTCCTTTTTGCCAAGCTTTAAAGTTAATATCCTCTACAAAAATATTATCTGTAATAGAGCAAAAATGATGAGCCAGTTTATATAGCCAATCTTCTCGACGATTAGCTACTTTGAAATGTAATGAAGAAAAATCAAGTAAAATTGTAAATTCGCCAAGAAGTATCTCAATGGCATAAAATTAATGAGCTAAGTTTTAATAGTTTTGTCGCTCAAAATCAATAGTAGGCCCGAAAAAAGGTTTTTCGCCCTTACTCCCCGATCGCATCTCGCATATAACGACCCCATAAGGCTGCTGCTTGCCCACTACTACCCCAAGTAGGAGAATTATCATCGTTGCCCAACCAGATACCTGTAACTAATTCTTTTTTGGGAATATAACCAATAAACCAAAGATCGACATTTTTATCCGTCGTACCTGTTTTACCTGCTTCTCCCTCCCCAATTCGGGCAGCTTTCCCTGTACCGTCTTTGACTACTTTACGCATCATTTTAGTCATCCGCTGAGCAACCCTCGAAGATATTACTCGGCGACGATTTTCGCGATCGCTCTCAAAAGAGTAAATTTTACGGCAAGTTTCGCGGTTATCGGGGTCAACACAGTCACTACCATCTAAAATACGTTTAATAGCATGGGGACGCGACCAAATACCTTCATTTGCTAAAGCTGCATAGGCTCCAGTAATCTCTAGTACAGTCACTTCGCTTTCGCCGATAACTAAGCCAGGAGCAGCAGTTAAAGGAGATTTAATACCTAAATTTTTGGCTGTTTCAATTACGCTGTTTAAACCTGCATCTTGTGCCACGCGGAAAGCCACAGCATTTTCCGATTGTGCCAAACCGCGATACATATCAATGTTTCCCTTACTCCTTTCACAGCCTCGGTAACGCTGTCCTTGCCAGGATACAGGAGCGCAAGAATATTCTTTGTCTGGATCGATACCTCTATTAATAGCTGCGGTATAGGCAAAAACTTTAAAAGTAGAACCTGGTTGTCTTTTGGCTTGGGTAGCACGGTTAAATTGACTCTGGTTATAATCTACCCCACCCACTAGAGCAAGAATTTCTCCTGTTTCACTATCGAGAGTAACTATTGCTCCTTGGGAATAACCAAATCGAGAACCATTGCTAGTAACCGAGTCTTTTAAGGCTAATTCGGCTTTTTTTTGGATGAGGGGATTTAAGCTCGTTTCGATAATAAAATTGCCTTCTTTAGCGACTTCTCTTCCCAAGAGAGTTTGTAATTCGTTGAGAACTTGACTGTAAAAATAAGGGGCAACCGTGCCAGAAATTGTTCTACGGGCATTTTCGCTTACTTCAATCCGCGATCGCCTGGCTCGATCGGCTTCTTCTTCGGATACCATTCCTAATTGTTCCATCCGACTGATTACACGGTTGCGTAGCTTGACGGAGGTTTCGTAGTCTTTGACAGGATTGTAAAGATTGGGAGCAGGTAAGGCAGCCACTAAAGTAGCAGCTTCCGACAGAGTCAGCTTGGCAGCAGGTTTTTCAAAATAAAATTGGGCAGCATCTTCAAAACCATAGGTGCCAACCCCCAGATAGACGCGGTTGAGATAGGTTTTAAGAATATGTCTTTTGCTATAGAACGTTTCTAGTTTGAGTGCTACTAGCATTTCCCTGACTTTTCTACCAGCAGTATTTTGTCTGCCTACTTCGGGAAAGAGACTGCGGGCTAATTGTTGCGTAATGGTACTTGCCCCTTGTTTTACCTCAGAAGAACGAAGATTAATAAAAACGGCTCTAGCTATACCGTAAGGGTCTACGCCTAAATGCCAATAGTAACGAGTATCTTCTGAAGCTATAACCGCTTTGGGCAAGTAGTGAGAAAAATCGGAGAGGTTTTTTAGTTCGCGATGAGTATTTTGGGCAATGGGATTGATGGGGGTTTCGCCGTCGCCAGCATAGACTACTACTGGTCTACTTGACTCTTTAGGTAAGGGATAAATTGGTACCTTTGACCATGCTATCCCCATCCACAATAAGATTAAACCAAACAATCCACTGGTGCCGTAAAGAGAGTAACGAATTAGATATAGCCACCAAGATGGAGGATTGTAATATTCTACTTTTACTGCTCCAGCTAATTCTGGAGGACCTAGAGTAAAGCTGTCTCCGTGATAAATAGAAAAGGATTTAAAACGGCGTTGACCTCGATAGACACCATTGGTAGATTGTTCGTCTTTGACTATAAAAGAGCGAATATTTCTTTTATTTCTGGAGATAGACAAATGAGTTTGACTGACAACTGGGTTGCGAATTTTGATATCGCAGCGAGAACTTCTGCCTATAGTGTAGCGATCGCCGAGTAATGGATATACTTCTGGTGGAGAGGAATCGTTCTCAATTATTTTTAGTTGAGCTATTTTGGTTTCTGGTTTGAGATGAAGAGATTCAAAATTGACCTTGGCTTGAATAGTTTCAACTGCCTGAGTAATGATTTTGCCTAGGGGAGAGTTGTTTGTTGTCATAGATTTGTATCTTTTGTGCCAAAACAAGCACACACCTAACGTAAATTAATTCATTACCTGGGGAATAGGCAGACTAGATAAGCTGCAAATTGAATTACCAAGAAGAATCAAACACTATTGTAGCAACCCGAACATGGCGATATTGACCAACGCTGAGAGATTACTCGGTAGTCCCTGCAAACTGGTAGAGGTACGAAAAACATAGCCTTTGAGCCTCTTTAATTGGCAATTCTTGCAACGAATTGACTGAGCTTTAGCCGATAATTACACCGATTATCGATGACCTCCACTAGTTTGTAGGGACT
>JASJDJ010000277.1 GCA_030065635.1 Xenococcaceae cyanobacterium MO_188.B32 | reverse complement strand
ATCTTCTTTTGGCAGCCGATGGCATCAATGGTAATAATACATCCTTTTAAGGATAAAACCTTTAAAAGTTCAGGAATAGCTGTAATTTCATTGGATTTGCCTTCGACTTTTTTTTGTCCTAATACTAAACTATTATTTGTCGCCCAAGCACTAACCATATGAATGGCTGATTTATTTTTACTTTTATCGTAAGAATGTCGTAAAGTTTTGCCATCAATTGCTACTATTTCACCAAAAGTAATGAGACTAATTGCTTCCACCCATTTGAGAAAACATTGTTGTAATTCTTCTGGATTAAGTAGAGAAAAAACTCGGGCAAAGGTATCATGAGATGGGATTCCATTTGGCAGTTCTAGAAACTTTTTCAACCATTTATACTTACATTTTCCATATAATTCAATATCACTCCAACCATCGGCACCACAAATAACTGCACAAATAGTAATCGTAATAATATCAATTAATTTATGGCGTTTACTTCTCTCTATTCTAGGGTCTTCTAGGTCGCTAAAATGGTCGGCAATCGTAATTTTGGGTCTGAGTTTCATTACTACAGAAATTCATCTTTTTGAAGATTATAGCGGTCGCAAACACTTAACCGCTCTCCATTGGTACTCGCAGTGGTTAAATTACGAATGACTGACAAGAAACACACATGACTGGTAATTTATCAATGCCGTTAAGATGCGATTTCCCTACCACCTTATTCGCCATTAAAGCGGGTTTATCCTCATGATGACAGGTCTATAACCTTTTGCTCATTTCTCCCATCTATTTGAGACAAATAATCAAGATTGGTGACATCTACAGCTACAGGGTTGACCTCTGATGACATTTTCTCACTCACAGCCCTAGACCTGGATAAAAGCTGTTGTTGTTCCTCTGGCTTAATTTCCATACCATTGTGCATCCTTACAGCAGCATTCTCATACCTGTGTCTGGTTTCTGACTCGTATTGACTCCAGGCGATCGCTATATTGGCTGGATCTTTTTTGAAGTGTCTCAGCACATCAGCCCTCTTCCGATGAAAATCCCCACCAAAAGACTTCATCCAATCCTTAGCCAGCCAATCAACAAAATTAGGGTCTAATTTCCCATTGATGTTCCATATGCCTTCTGGTATCCAACTGTTGAATCGAGCTTGGAGATTCTTTTGTTCTGATGGTGGTTTAATTCCCAAAGCAGAGTCATAAGCTCTAGTAGTATGTTTTACTAAAGCTTGACTGCATACTACACCGCTCCTCTCTTTTTCTCCCCCAAGACAAGTTTGGCTAGGAGCCTGTCGGGCTTAAGAATTCTGGCTTGTCAACAGACGCTTTTAACCTAAAAAATTAGACATATTCTGGTTATTATGGGCTATAAAAAGCCATAATTATCCATAATTTCCTGATTGGGGACGGAGCTGGCTTATTGTTTACGCACTGAGGGTGCAAAGACGCTTTAAATTGAAGGCAATACAGACAAGAGTCCACTCCCCTGTCACGGCATTTAGCCCACGCAGCAGGAAACGGCGGAAGCCCATCACCTCTTTAATAATACCGAATACTGGTTCCACCGTAGATTTGCGCTGAGCATAGAACTGTTTACCGACTTCGGTTTTCAGGCGATACTTCATCGCCGTGACGACATCAGGATTCTCTGGGGGAGCTCCCGCTGTAGCCAAGCGTTCTTCAAGGGTTAAGTTATGGCTTTGACGACCGCAGGCGATGTAGGGTTCAATCTCATTTTCGACCAATCGCTGGGCATTGTCTTCACTGAAAAAACCCGAATCCAGGGCTGCCCTCTTAACTTGACCCAGAGTCTCAGGCAGTTGGTTGAGTTGGGTCAATGCTGGTTTTACTTCCTGCTTGTCGTTGGGGTTTTGACTGATATGGTTGCCCACAATCAGCATTGTGTCCATATCCACTGAAGCATGGGCATTATAGGCTTGCTCAAATCCGCCTCCTGAAGTCGGCATGATGCGGGATTCTTCGTCGGTAAAATTTACTTGGTCTTTGGCTTTTGGTCCGGCTTCTGGGGTTTTGGGTTCCTTGCCTCCTAATTTGCGTCCTCGGACTTTTTCTTTGGTCGCCCGCTCTCTTAATTTAGCCTCGTATTCAGCTTTCTCCCGCTCATATCTTGCTTGTGCCCGTGCTTCAATCTCCGCCTTGACCTGGGCGATCTTTTCCAACCGTTCTTGTCGCCTTTGGAGTTCTTGGGGAATGTCTATGTCGCCAAATTTCTCTCCTGCCTCTGTCTGCGACTTGTGCAATAATGCTTCCACTTCTGCTTGTAACTGCACTGACAGTTTATTGGCATATTCCCAACTCATGGCTTTGTGTTTACTGGCATTAGCCTGGATTTTAGTGCCATCAATACTGATATCGCCAAGTTTAAATATCCCCAAAGTGCAAGCGTATTCCAATATCTGTACAAACAACGATTTTAACTCGACTAAGAATCGCTTGCGGAATGTATTAATGCTGTCATGGTCAGGGTGAGTGCCCCCAGTAATGTAGAGCACTGGTATTAACTCATAGGTCGCTTTCTCTATCTGGCGACTGGCAAAGATGCCCTTGGCGTAGCAGTAAAACAACAAAGCCAACATCATTTTGGGAGGATAGGGAGGACTGCCACCGCCTTTGTACGCTCCTTCTATTTCACTGGTATCCAACTGCAAGGGCGACTTCTACCACAAAGCGAGCCAGACTGTTTTTATCCAGCCATCCTTCCAGATTGCTCGGCAGTTCGATGACTACAGTCCTATCAATTTTGATAAATTTATTGCTGATGAGCTTTCTCCCGGTTAATTCTGAATAAGGGAAATTTAGCATAATTTACCTCAGCTTTCCATAAGCCCGACAGGCTCCTAGTGCCTTAGCTTTACTAACCAGTGGTGCTTTAACTCCTATCGGACGAGCAGCACGTAACTATTTGTGGCAGAAAATAGCTAAATCTTACTGGCCGCTGTTAACTATGGCGATTTCCCTAATGCTTCTGGTCTTATTAATCTTGGCTCATAACTCTTTCCCAGAGATGGCTGTATACTTCCACGAGCGAGGAGAACAACAATATTTAGCAGGAAGGTTGGAGGAGTCTCTAGGCAACTATCAAAAAGCTATCGCTCTCAATCCGAGTTATGCCGAGGCTCACTATAAATTAGGCTTACTGTACGAAGACCTCCAACAGTTGACTCAAGCCCAAACCGAATATCAACTAGCGGTACAACAGGATAATTCTGTCAATCTGTTGACCAGACTCAAAGCCTATAATAACTGGGGTCGCCTCCTTATTCTGCAAGAAAAATATCAAAGCGCGATCGCTCCGTTGTTATCAGGAAAAAATGCCTTGAATGATAAACAAGTAATCACCAATAGCGATTTCCAACAAGTAAAGTATGCTTTGCTGAAAAATTTAGGGTGGGCGCAGTTAGAACTCAAACATTATGCCGAAGCCAAATCTTTGCTAAAAGAAGCGATCGCTCTCGACTCGAAGCAATCACCAGCTTACTGTTTGTTAGCTCAGGTTATGGAAGAACAAAAGCAGACTAAAGAGGCATCAGATAATTGGCAAAAATGTATTGCCTTCGCAGATGGTAGTTCTCCCGATGAGTATTTATGGAAAAGTATTGCCCAGGAGAAATTAAAGAAGGAGATTGAACCCTGAGATGAGAAAGATAAGACGGCTTTTCTTCTGGATGTTTACCTGTGGTTTGGTACTATTGCCCACCTTGGCTCGTGCTAATTCTGTCAACCGTATTGTTGAATTAACAGGAAAAGCTCAAATCCAAAGGTTAGGAGCAACTAATCCTCAACCTGCCTTTCTAGGAATGACTCTTAATTTAGGGGATATTCTCTTACCTGCTGAGGGTGCAGTAGTGAGAATACGCTGTAGCGATCGCCAACTAGGCAAGGCACAAGCAGGAGTTAGGTCAGGCTTGAAAACTATCTGTCCTGGAAGTAAGAACACCGATGCACGGGCAGCAGCACCTATTTTTCTGGAATTATTAGAGGAAACGTTTGTTTATCAGACTCTAATCCTAACAGATAACCCTTTATTAAGCTGGCCATCCGTTTCAGGAGCGACTAGCTATCGCGTTCAACTTAAGGCAGGTGAGCAAATTATTTGGTCACAGACTGTTGAGGATACCAATATTCTCTATTCAGGAGAACCATTGCGACCCAAATTTTTCTATCAGTTAGTAGTGGAAGCGGTGGATGGGAATAGCTCACTACCAACTCCCGTTAAGAAAGACAGAAAAAGGTTTTTTAATCGAAGAAGAAATCAAGAAAATTAAATTAGAACCAGTTTCCGAGGAAGTACAAGCCTTACTCCTAGCAGATTACTATCTAGAACAACAAGATGAACTAAAATCTGGGTTTCTTCTCGCTGCTAGCTTTCCTTTAGAGAAATTAGTCCAACAGGGCGATCTAACATCTTTTGTTCATCGATTACTGGGGGATATTTATCTGAGATTAGGAAGGTTACAAGAGGCACAAGAGAAGTATGAAAAGACATTATCTTTGGCGGAATCTGAGCCAAATTGGGAGGAAATAGCCAAGGCACAATCAGGATTGGCTCATGTAGCTGTTATTAACGGCAATTTCTCTGAAGCAAAAGAATTGCTATTAGAAGCCAAAAAAGTCTTTCTGCTTTCTAAGAATGATAGTCAAGTTAATTTAATTCAAGGTTGGTTGGTGAAGTTAGAAGAGAAGATGAACAACAAAAAGGGAAAAAACCAGAAAAATGTAGCAAAATAGTATTATAAAACATGATCGAGCCTAAAATTATGCTCAATACAGTTTCTCTCTTAATCTTTGAGCTATGAATCATAGATGGAATGAGCGAATAAAATCAAGAAGTTTGATACCACTCTTTCTATTTCTTTTTTCCTTTACAGGAGTGGTTGTAATTCCTGTACTCTGTTTATCGTTAACTCCTCCGACCTTGGCTCAAGACCAATCCGCTCTTCAAGCCGAAGCAGATAAACTATTGCAGCAGGGAATTCGACAATTTCAAATCAGCCAGTATAGAGAAGCTTTTCAATCTTGGCAAAATGCACTGACAATCTATCGGGAGATAGGAGATAGAGGAGGAGAAGCCAATTCCTTAAATAATTTGGGCAATGCTTACTATTCTCTGGGAGAGTACGCCAGAGCGATCGAGTTTTACCAGCAGTCCTTAGC
>JASJDJ010000097.1 GCA_030065635.1 Xenococcaceae cyanobacterium MO_188.B32 | reverse complement strand
CCTGGCAGCCTGGTTATCAACTCAAAAATGGTGACTATACGATTGAAAGAGAACTAGGGCGGGGTGGTTTTGGGATTACTTATCTGGCTCAAGATAGAAGGAGCGATCGCGTTGTGCTCAAAACTCTGATTAATCAACAAGAAGTTCTAACTAGAGAAGCCTGGGCTGAGTTTTGGGAAAATTTGTCTAATGAGGCCGTCCAGTTGGCTCAATGTGGCGGCAGGAATCCTTATATTGTTAAGCTACATAAGATCATGCGAGAAAGGCAACTTCCTTGCATCGTTATGGAATATATTGAAGGAGAAACTTTGTCTTCTCTGCTACGAACCAGAACATTATCAGAAGAAGAAGCTCTCCTTTATACCAAACAAATTGGTAGCGCCCTGATAGAAATACATGAGCATGGTCTGCTCCATCGAGACGTTAAACCGCATAATATTATGATCCGTCGCGATGGCCAAGGTGCTGTTTTAATTGATTTTGGGATTGCCCGTAAATTTGTCTCTGGGGTGACCCAAACTTTTTCCCCGACAGTAACGCCAGGTTATGCTCCTATCGAACAGTATCAATGGCGCTCGCGTCAAGATACCTATACTGACGTTTATGCTTTAGCTGCTAGTTTATATTTTGCTTTGACTGGAGAGAAACCAATCAATGCTGATAGGAGGGTAGAGGGAACTACTCTTATCCCACCAAAGGCGCTTAATCCTAATATCAGCGATCGTGTTAATCAAGCAATTATTCATGGGATGAATTTGTCAGGACGAGATCGACCTCGGACGATACAACTTTTCTTGAAGGAATTATTAGGCGAGTCAGAAGAAGAGATCGAAACCCTAAACTTAAGGCAAGGAACCAGAAGAGCTCTTCCTGAGGAACTAGAATATCCTGAGGGACCTGTAGGAGCTAATTCACCTTTTTATATCAAACGTCCTCATGTAGATTCTCGGTGTGATGAGATGATTTTACAATCGGGGGCTTTGATCAGGATTAAAGCGCCGAGGTTGATGGGCAAAACATCTCTAATTAATAGAATAATAGATATGGCTGTGGTAGATCTCCATGCCCGTACCGTACAGTTGAATTTTTTAGAAACTAATGAAGAGGTCTTAACTAATCTCAATAGGTTTTTACAATGGTTTTGTGCTAGGACGGCTCGGGAGTTGAAATTACCTCATCAGCTAAATGAGCGCTGGGATGAATTTCTCTCTTCTACTTCTAATTGTACTAGTTATTTTGAAGAATATCTTTTACCGTCAATCAATGCTCCCTTAATCTTGAGTTTAGATGAAGTAGATCGGATTTTTCCCTATGAAAAAATCGCCCCGGATTTTTTTGCTCTGTTGCGTCTTTGGCATGAAAAAGGGAAGAATAATCCGGTTTGGAAACAACTAAGGTTGGTAGTAGCTCATTCTACAGAAGTTTATATTAAATTGAAAACAACTCAATCACCTTTTAATGTGGGGATACTTGTAGAATTACCTGAGTTCACTGCCGAACAAGTACAGGAGATTGCTAATCGCCATCAATTAAATTGGGATGATACCCAGGTAAGAAAATTGAGGGGACTGGTGTCAGGACATCCCTATTTGGTGCGGAGGGCTATGTATGAGATTGCTCGTCAGAAAGTTTCTTTGGAGGAGTTTTTGTCGAAGGCGCGTTCGTCTGAAGGGATCTATAAGGATCATTTGCGCCGATTTACCTGGGATCTTCAGCAGGAACCAGAGTTAGCTGAGGCTTGGGGGAAGGTGGTAACCACAGATACTGGAGTAGCATTGGAAAATAGCTATAAACAGAGGTTGTTCCGCATGGGGCTCATTAAACTTCAAGGGGAGCTGGCTTTTCCTAGGTGTAATTTATATCGTCAGTATTTGAGTCGTTAGTCATTGGTTCAAAGTTTTCTCCCGATAAACAATCAACAATAGCTATTTAATAATTGAACAATGAGAGAATCCCTATACCAACTCGGTGGAAGTTTACCTGCTGATACCCCTGTTTATGCTAAACGCAAAGCTGACGATCGACTCTATCAAACCTTGAAGGCAGGAGAATTTTGCTATGTGCTGAACTCTAGGCAAATGGGTAAGTCTAGCCTGCGGGTTCGCACCATGCGCCAGCTCCAAGAAGATGGTATTGCTTGTGCTGATGTAGATATCACCGAGATTGGCAGTGGGGATGTTACTCTGACCATGTGGTATGCGGGTATTATTAAAATTCTAGCAAGAGGCTTCAGCCTAACAGAGTTTAATATGCGTAGCTGGTGGCAAGAACAGAGTCATCTTTCTCCAGTGCAGCGGTTGGGTGAGTTTGTTGAGTCAGTTTTGTTAGCATCAGTTGAGGGCAATCTGGTAATCTTTATTGATGAAATAGATAGTGTTCTTGGTCTGGACTTCTCTCTAGATGACTTTTTTGCTTGGATCAGAGCTTGTTACAATAAGCGAGTGGATAACCCAGAATATAACCGCCTCACTTTCTGTTTCCTGGGGGTAGCTACTCCTGGGGACTTGATTCAGGATAAAAGACGGACTCCTTTTAATATTGGGAAAGCCATCGAACTTAATGGTTTTCAACTCCATGAAGCACAACCTTTAGTTCTGGGTTTAAAAGGTCAGGTAGATAACCCCCAGGAGATTCTCCAGGAGATCTTATCCTGGACTGGGGGTCAACCTTTTCTCACTCAGAAGGTTTGCCAACTGATAATTGACAACTGTCTGGATCTGAAAAATCCTCCTTCTGTTAAAGAGGTGGCGCGGAAAAAGATCATTGAGAATTGGGAAGCCCAGGATGAACCGGAACATTTGAAGACAATACGCGATCGAATACTGAGAAATGAGCAGCGAGCTAGTAGGTTACTGGGTTTGTATCAGCAGGTATTGGATAAGGGGAGTGTTGATTATGATGGCAGTGAGGAACAGACAGAATTAAGACTGTCTGGGTTGGTTGTTAAGCGGGATGGCTGTTTGAAGGTTAGTAACCGAATTTATCAGGCTGTTTTTAATAAGGCTTGGTTGGAAAAGGCTTTTGCTAAACTGCGCCCCTATTCGGAGGCTTTTGCTGCTTGGGTTGATTCTGGATGTAAGGACGAGTCTCGTTTGTTACGGGGGGAGGCTTTACAGGAAGCTCAACAATGGGCGAGTGGGAAAAGCTTGAGCGATTTGGATTATAAGTTTTTGGCTGCTGGTCAGAATTTAGAGAAAAAAGCAATCCAACTAGAAAAACTCGAAACTGAAGCTACTTTAGAGATCGAGAAACAAAAGAAAGAAGCAGCAGAACAAGCTTATCAGGTAGTAGAAGAGGCTAATAAGCAAGCCAAGCGGACGATACGCAGAGGAGGGTTAGTACTAGGTTTGTTCTCAGTTGTCGCAATGATTGTTGCTGTGGTGACTGGGATCGAGGCAACCAAGAATTTCAAACTATCAGAAGAAGCTAAAGCCGGCGCGCGACTGGAACAGCAAGGGATTAATATTGAGCGACAGATTAAGGATCATTATTACTATGGCACCAGTGGAAAAGGGGTAGATATTTTATACGAAGCAATGGAGACTGGGCAAGAACTATTTAATATAGTAAAAGATGGTCGCCTCCTGACTGAATATCCCGCTCTCATACCTCTATATGCTCTCCAGCAGAGTCTTAGTAAATTCCGAGAACGGGCTACACTCAAAGGGCATCAGGACGGGGTAAGCAGTGTCGCATTCAGCCCCGATGGCCAGAAGCTGGTCACTGCTTCAAGAGACGGCACTGCCAGAATTTGGGATTTACAGGGCAATGAAATCGCAGTGCTTCCAGGGCATCAGGACGGGGTAAGCAGTGTCGCCTTCAGCCCCGATGGCCAGAAACTGGTCACTGCTTCAAGAGACGGCACTGCCAGAATTTGGGATTTACTGGGCAATGAAATCGCAGTGCTCCAAGGGCATCAGGACGGGGTAAGCAGTGTCGCCTTCAGCCCCGATGGCCAGAAGCTGGTCACCGCTTCAGGGGACGGCACTGCCAGAATTTGGGATTTACAGGGCAATGAAATCGCAGTGCTCCCAGGGCATCAGGACGAGGTAAGCAGTGTCGCATTCAGCCCCGATGGCCAGAAGCTGGTCACTGCTTCAGGGGACGGCACTGCCAGAATTTGGGATTTACGGGGCAATGAAATCGCCCTGCTCCAAGGGCATCAGGACGGGGTAAACAGTGTCGCATTCAGTCCCGATGGTCAGAAGTTGGTCACCGCTTCAGGGGATCGCACTACCAGAATTTGGGATTTACGGGGCAATGAAATCGCACTGCTCCCAGGGCATCAGGACTGGGTCAGCAGTGTCGCATTTAGCCCCAATGGCCAGAAGCTGGTAACTGCTTCAGGGGACGGCACTGCCAGAATTTGGGATTTACGGGGTAATGAAATCGCAGTGCTCCAAGGGCATCAGGACGGGGTAAGCAGTGTCGCCTTCAGCTCCGATGGCCAGGAGCTGGTCACTGCTTCAAGAGACGGCACTGCCAGAATTTGGGATTTACGGGGCAATGAAATCGCAGTGCTCCAAGGGCATCAGGGCTGGGTAAGCAGTGTCGCATTCAGCCCCGATGGTCAGGAGCTGGTCACCGCTTCAAGAGACGGCACTACCAGAATTTGGGATTTACTGGGCAGTGAAATCGCAGTGTTCCCAGGGCATCAGGGCTGGGTAAACAGTGTCGCATTCAGCCCCGATGGCCAGAAGCTGGCCACCGCTTCAAGAGACGGCACTGCCAAAATTTGGGATTTACGGGGCAATGAAATCGCAGTGTTCCCAGGGCATCAGGACGGGGTAAGCAGTATCGCATTCAGCCCCGATGGCCAGAAGCTGGTCACCGCTTCAGGGGACGGCACTGCCAGAATTTGGGATTTACGGGGCAGTGAAATCGCAGTGTTCCCAGGGCATCAGGGCTGGGTAAGCAGTGTCGCATTCAGCTTCGATGGCCAAAAGCTGGCTACCGCTTCAGGGGACGGCACTGCCAGAATTTGGGATTTACTGGGCAATGAAATCGCAGTGCTCCCAGGGCATCAGGACTGGGTAAGCAGTGTCGTATTCAGCCCCGATGGCCAGAAGCTGGCCACTGCTTCAAGAGACGGCACTGCCAGAATTTGGGATTTACTGGGCAATGAAATCGCAGTGCTTCCAGGGCATCAGGGCTGGGTAAGCAGTGTCGCATTCAGCCCCGATGGTCAGAAGCTGGCCACTGCTTCAGGGGACGGCACTGCCAGAATTTGGGATTTACGGGGTAATAAAATCGCAGTGCTCCAAGGGTATCAGAACTGGGTAAGCAGTGTCGCATTCAGCCCCGATGGTCAGAAGCTGGCCACTGCTTCAGAGGATGGCACTGCCAGAATTTGGGATTTACGGGGCAATAAAATCGCAGTGCTCCAAGGGCATCAGGACTGGGTAAACAGTGTCGCATTCAGCCCCGATGGCCAGAAGCTGGCCACTGCTTCAAGAGACGGTACTGCCAGAATTTGGGCGGTTGAAGAATTAGGTGATATGTTGGCTAGGGGCTGTAAGATACTTGAAGATTACTTTGTTGAGCATCCTGAATCTTTGGATAACTTGAGTTCATGCCAAGATTCAGATGGCAAAATGGCAGCAGCTTCTGGTTTTGTCAAACAAGGTGAGAAGTTGGCACAAGAAGGAGATGTGGAAGGTGCTGTTGCGAAGTTCCAAAAAGCATTAGAATTGAATTCCGATCTAGAATTAGACCCAGAGACAAAAGCCAAACAGCTAGCAGCACCGGCTAAAGTTAGACAAGAGGTGCCTTTGGAGAGTTTAAAGTAGTAAGTGAGGGCTGGTTCTAACGGATGCAAGTGGGGAGTATAAATACTCAGGGTAATTGGGCTGAGATGACAAAGGGAATCTGATTAAGCTAAAGTCAACAAGCACTTAATTCGTTTCCAGTCCTGGAGGGGTTACAGCCAAGGTCAAAAAGCAGAGGTAATGGGGGATTGAAGTAAGTAGTCTCCCAAAAGCGGCTACAATTTAGAAATCACTCAAGTTACGGGAGAACGGCTTATTGCTCTCATTTTATTAATTAGTTTGGCTTATTGTCTCTCTATTTTTAATGGTAAATCTATTCAAAATAAAGGGATTTCTAATTATGTAACTCGACCGACTGAACCTGGTCGCACTTGTCGACGACACAGTAGTTTTTCGATTGGTTTGCATGGTCAAAATTGGGTGGATTCAATGGCCTTTTTCCAGGATGTAGTTCAAGAATTACTCCGTTTTTCAACTCAGAAAAACGATTATTATCGTCAGGGTATGAGGGCTGCTTTCCTTATAAAGTCTGCTTTATAACCCTTCTTTGTAGTCCCCCCAGAAATTCAGTTATTAATTTATCACTGAAACAAGTTTTGCTGTGAAATTTTAATTGGGCGTTGCTTCGCACTCGCGTAGCGAGACCGCTGCATAGAACTCGAACGAAAAAATCCCTCAATTCTTACTCAACAGAAGATAGATTATTCATCATTCCCGATAAATAGCGTCACGAATACAGCAAAAGTTAAAGTTGAATTATTGGCGAATAAAACAACAGAGAGTCTTAACTTTTGCTCTAAGATATAGGCTTTTTTGGGATTGTATTCCCGAAGAGCCATAATTATATTATAGGTTCTACAATTAGTAGGTATGCACTTATACCTATACCTTTTTGGTGGTTACTTATAAAGATGAAAAGGCATACCGTTTCTCGAATTGGTAGGATACAAAATTTGTCTTTTTTAGGAATTAGGAATTAAATTTCACAATCACCAATCACTATTTCTAGATGTACTTTATTATTAGGCTTAATTTATATATCTATAACCATCCTAAATAGCTACCAATAATTAAACCAATACCAACTCCTACTAATCCACTAAAAAAATTGCTAATAATCTTGAGATGAAAATGCTTGTGATTAAAAAGATAGAGTTTGGAATTATTAAGCTGATTCATGAGCGAGCGAACATAAATTTGCAATTTAATTGTTCATATAATCAGCCATAGCAACTATTGTAATTTTACCCAAATATCAAGATATTTTTTAAGAGAGTAGATATAAATACGCACTCATCATGTATTTATACCTAAAATTAACCTGAATTTTAAGACCAAATAACCATCATTTAGTAGTATGCAGCCTAACTATTGTGCAGCGTGTTACTGACTTGAGAATTTCGCTTGAGTAATCAAACATCCAGAGGAACAAAAAAATCCAGAAGTTCTTCTCTCTAGATTATACTTTTATCATCTTAAAAGCTCAGAAAAATTGGTCATGAACGCTACTTCGACTCAACCATTACCAGCTTTAACTGCCAGTTTAGTTAATGCCATACTTGGGATCGAGCCATTAGCCAAATTACTCAAGTGGCAAGCCCGTAACATGATGATTAAGCAAGCCGAAAAAATCGGTGTTTCTTGGCGAGAAACCGTCAACCAATTACGCGCTCGCAATTGGCAAGAAGAACTAAATTAAGTTAAAAACTCTCAATTAACCTATCCCGAACATTATTTACGCTCATTTCATGGTTATGATCGGGGACATCTTTCTTGGCAAGCAGCGTGGGAATGCGAAGTTGCTGCCCGCACAGTTCATTCTCGACTTTGGCAAGATGTTGGCAGAGAAGGCGATCGACAACTAAGGCAAAATTATCATGATTTGCTAGGAGCCTATCTGACTTGCCCACCACAAGATATCTTAGATCTTCATTGCACCGCAGGTATGAGTAGCTTTGCCCTTCAAGCTCTTTATCCTCAAGCCCAAGTTACAGGCTTGGATTTTTCTCCCTACTATTTAGCAGTAGCAAAATATAATTCTCAAGCCAGAAATACCCAAATTAATTGGGTACATACATTACCAGAATCTACTGGTTTGCCTGCTGCCTCTTTCGATCTGGTCTCCGCTTTTCTCTTTTTTCACGAACTTCCTCAATCAGCAACTTTAAAAGTACTGGGCGAAATGTATCGTTTGCTTCGTCCTGGTGGTTGTTTGGCCATGATGGATATCAATCCTCAAGCCGAGTTTTATCAACGGATTCCTGCTTATGTTCTGACTATACTTAAAAGTACAGAACCTTATTTAGATGAATATTTTACTTTAGATTTTCAACAAGCTTTAAAGGAAACTGGTTTTCAGCAAATAGAAATTACTGCCCATAGTAAGCGTTATCGTGCTGTCTTGGCTAGAAAACTATGAAACCACAATTAATGACCCATTATTTACGTTCTCAGAATCCTCTACAAAAGAAAAATGATTGGTAAGGATTGAGGTAGAAAATACAAGGCGATCGCTAATTCCAGAAAAATACGTAATCTTTTAGTGCTACATTTTGACGATAGAAGGTGGGTTCGTACTCGTCATCTCTGGAACAAAACCACCACCGAAGTGATGTTCTACCTCAGTTCTCTACCGCCTGATGCTCAACAATTAGGCAAAGTAATTCGACTAATGTGAGCTAAAAAACTAAGCTGGTGTGAGATGAGTTATTGGTTTAGCAAAATACTATCTTTAAACTGAAAGCTAACAGTAGAAAAGAGCGATGGGAGTGCTAATCATGAGAGGACTGTGGCTGAAAAGCATTGCTAAATTGATGTTTTGGTTATTAGCAGAAATAGTCCTCAACTCTATTGGTGTTGATGATTTAGCTGACTACAGCGAGTTCGTATTTGATAAGAAACTCATGGTACATCTGAGTTGTGTTTATACTAATTCACTTACATGATGAGCGATCGCACTTTGCATAGATATCTCACTTTAATAGTTAGAGCGATAACAGATGAGATAGACTTGTTGATGGACTAAATCAGAGTTCGGAGTTCGGAAAAACCTTCGGTACCCCGCCGAAGGCGCGTACGGAGTGACCTTCGGTATCCCGCTGACCTGCGGTAGTCGCTTCGCGTGCGCGTACGCGTTCGGAGTTCGGAGTTATGAAACCAAGCTACTAAATAAAGGTAATTAAATGTACCAAGGAAGTATACGGGAGTTACATCAACAATTAGTTACTAAAGAACGCTCTGCGGTGGAAATTGCCCAGGAAGCATTAGCTCAGATTGAAAAAATAGAACCAAAAGTACACGCCTTTTTATCTGTCACTGCCGATCTTGCTTTAGCAACAGCCCAACAAGTAGATGACAAAATTGCAGCAGGAGAAGACATTGGGTTATTAGAAGGAATTCCTATTGGTATTAAAGATAATATGTGTACCAAAGGAATTAAGACTACTTGTGCTTCGCAAATACTAGCTAATTTTGTTCCTCCCTATGAATCGACTGTTACCCAAAAATTAAAAGATGCAGGGGCGGTTATGGTAGGCAAAACTAACCTAGATGAGTTTGCTATGGGTAGTTCTACCGAAAATTCTGCTTTTCAAGTTACTGCTAATCCTTGGGATACAGCAAGAGTGCCTGGGGGTTCTTCTGGTGGTTCGGCTGCTGCGGTAGCTGCGGGAGAATGCGTTGTGGCATTGGGTTCGGATACAGGGGGTTCAATTCGTCAACCTGCTTCTTTGTGTGGGGTAGTGGGAATGAAACCAACTTATGGTTTGGTTTCTCGTTTTGGCTTAGTGGCATTTGGTTCTTCTTTAGATCAAATTGGCCCTTTTGCCCGTAGTGTAGAAGATGCAGCTATTTTACTTGGCGCGATCGCGGGACACGATCCTGCTGATTCTACTAGTCTAAAAGTAGAAATCCCTGACTATACTAAATTCCTCAAACCCGATTTTAAATCTACAGGAGGTTTAAAGATAGGAGTTATTAAAGAAACCTTTGGTGAGGGCCTAGATACTAGTGTTACCAAAGCAGTTCAAAAGGCGATCGCACAATTAGAAGAATTAGGGGCAGAAGTTGTAGAAATTTCTTGTCCTCGTTTCCGCTATGGTTTGCCAGCTTACTACATTATCGCTCCTTCTGAAGCTTCTGCTAATTTGGCTCGTTACGATGCAGTAAAATACGGTATGCGCCAGGAAGCAGATAATTTAGTCGATATGTACACTAGCACTCGCGCTTCTGGTTTTGGCAAAGAAGTCAAGCGCAGAATTATGCTAGGTACTTACGCTCTTTCGGCTGGTTATTACGATGCCTATTATCTTAAAGCCCAAAAAGTACGTACTTTAATTAAACAGGATTTTGAGAAAGCTTTTGCAGAAGTAGATGTGTTAGTTTGTCCTACTTCTCCTACTACTGCTTTTAAGGCAGGGGATAAAACTACCGATCCTTTGAGTATGTATCTCCTCGATTTAATGACTATTCCCGTTAATTTGGCTGGCTTACCAGGAATTAGTGTTCCTTGTGGTTTTGACGAACAGGGTTTACCTATTGGCTTGCAATTAATTGGTAATGTATTACGAGAAGATGTCTTGTTTCATGCAGCATATGCTTATGAACAAGCTATGAAATGGCATAAGCAACAACCTAGTTTATAGTAGGAAGCTAAAAGCTAATAGCTATTGGCTATTAGCTTTTGGTTAAATTAGCCAAAGTTTAGATGAGCTGCTAGTAATATGTAGTAAGCTTTGTTCGGCAGCAACGATATCATACTAAATCCTATTCGTGTATTAGTCTCAAAATGATCGAGCCTCATTATCCTCAAATCATCCTTTCTTTTGCTTACCGTGGTTGCACTATTGAGATCGATCGCGATGAGTTCGATGGGAAGTTTATTTATGCTGCTTGGGTAAGCTATGACACGAGTTGTGCCCTGGCTGTGCCCAGTGCCATAACACCCAAAGACGCGGTCAAAAAAGCTAAAGGATGGATCGATAAAAAATTGGACTAAAACAGTTATCAGTCATCAGTATTTGTACAGGATTAAAAAATTGGTAAGCGCGATCTCCGAGCTGTTAGGTTGGTTTAAACAAAGTGAAAATAAAACAAATTTCCTGGTTAATTATTGTCTTTGGTATTACAGTTCGTTTGGTTCAATATTTATCGAATCGTTCTTTGTGGGTAGATGAAGCAGTACTAGCCTTGAATATAGTTAATCGTTCTTACCTGGAATTAGGTCAACCATTAGACTACGATCAAGTTGCACCAATTGGTTTTTTATGGCTCGAAAAGCTAGCTATTGAAACATTAGGTAATAACGAATATGCTTTGAGACTGCTTCCTTTAATTTCAGGAATTATTAGTATTTTTTTATTTGCTAAAGTTACTTCTTGGTATCTTAATACTCAAGGAAAGTTAATTGCCTTAATTTTATTTACTAGCCTATCTTATTTAATATATTATGCTTCAGAAGTCAAACAATATTCTAGCGATGTCGCTGTAGCTTTATTATTATTTATTCTCTTATTTCCTCGCCGAAAAAAAGAATTAACTTTATTACAAACTATTATTATTTCTGTCACAACTTCTCTTGCTCTATGGTTATCCCATCCAGCAATTTTCATTTTAGGATCGATGGGAATTGTAGAAACGGTTATGTTCTTGACTGACAATAATCGCTCTAAATATTTAAGTAATCTAATTAAAAAAATAATTATTTATTTGACAAGCTTAGTTAGTTTTGCTGTTGGCTATTTTTTATTTATTCAACCAGCTAGTAATAACGAAAACTTACAAAATTCTTGGGGAAGCGCATTTCCCGAATCTTTTGGAGATATTGTCTGGTTTTTCGATGCAGTAGGTAAATTTTTCTATAAACCTCTGGGATTTGCCCCTATCTTAGATGGACTAGCAATTTTCTTTTTTTTAATAGGCTGTACTGCTTATTTTCGTAACGATAAATTAAAATTACTCTGCTTATTATCTCCTTTATTAATTACGTTAATTGCAACAGGATTACATCTATATCCTTTTCGCAGTCGCTTAGTTTTATTTCTAACCCCTTTCTTTATTGTTGCTATTGCACGAGGAGTAACTTCTCTCATGCAATGGGCTAAATCTGCTCAAAGACAACAACAAATAAAAGTTATCATCACAAGATTATTAACTGCCTTACTTTTATGGTTTCCTTTTGTGGAAGCAGGAGAAAAACTATTTAAACCTCAACGCAAAGAAGAAATCAAAGAAGTTCTCCAATATCTAGAAAATAATCAACGACCAGGGGATATCCTATACGTTTATCAAAGGGGCATATATCAGTTTCAATACTATGCTCAAAAATATGGTTACGATCGAGAAGACTATATTGTCGGTGTAGAAGATCTAGACCATATTGATGGTAAAGATTTATCAGAACCAGAATGGCAAAGATACAAAGCCGATCTAGATAATTTAAGAGGTAATAACAGAGTTTGGTTATTGTTTTCTCATGCTAATATCGACCCAGAAAATAGAGCAATCAAAGAGTATTTAGATAAAATCGGCACTAAGCAAGATTCTTTTACAACTAAAGGATCGTTTGTCTATTTATATAACCTCCAATAATTATGTCAAAAGGAGGAAAAGGGCAGAATGGGGAAATTTTATGGAGCTTGGACTCCAACGAAGTTCTTTAGTATATATTTTTAATTATTGATTTTTCTTGAGGAAAATCTCAGATTTGGTTTATTGCTGTAGGATAACTATTAAGTAAACTGTGCTTTTTTCGTTGTTTACTTGCATATATATCTACAGTCTACCATGGTCGCTTCTGAAATAAAAATTACTCAGCTTCGTCAGCAACTTAACCAAAGCTATCAAAACTTATCACCGCTACGACGACAAATTGTGAGGCTATTTTCAGTTATTTACGCACCTGTCAACAGAAGCGCGTTTTTAAAATGTTTAGATTCCCTCGGTGAAAAGCAAGATAATGGGAAGGCTTTCAATAGCAAAACCTTAAAACCTCACCTCGAATATCTCCTAGAACAGAATTTACTGATTCAAGAACGAGGAAAATCTCCTCAATGTCATCCTTTAATGGCTGAAATTGCTACCCGTGATGCCATTAAAGCTGGTGTGTGGTCAAAAATGGTGAAGGTAGTAGAAACTTGTATACCGATCTCTACTTACTATTCTCTACCAGACTCCAGAAACTTTAGCAGCAGAGAACAACTGTTAAGAGAAGTTCGGATTGGCATCTATCGCCAAGATATGAAATTTATTCTTCGACAGTTGGAATGCTATCAGAAATATGGCTACAGTCGAGAGCCAATCTTGCTCGATGAAATTCTTGAATTACTCTTAAATAATCCTTTTGACTCTTATTGGTTTAATCGACTACCCCAAGAATTATACGAGGTAGGATTAGCAAGCATTCTGGTAGATTCAGTAATGAACTTAACGGATGTTGAGGAACAATTTACCTTACTCCAAGCAGAAGCCAATAAGTTAAATGGACGTTGTTCGGATAATCTACGTTTGCTACTAACCGAACAGTTTATTTTACGAGATGACATCGAATCTGCCAAGCATTATCTCCAAAAGATTAGCGAAAAATTCCAAGAACCAGCCAACGTTTTTTGGGGATGGTTAGCCTTTTTAGAGGGAGATTCCCAACAGGCGATCGAACATTACACTAGTGCTTTAAAATCGCTGAAAAAAGCTACGGGTAAGCGTAAAGTATTTTTTGATAGCATTGGCGGTATCTTTTTTGTCTTGGCACTTTTAAAAGAAGGTTCGCCCACAAGTCTGAAAGAAGCAGAAAGTTACGCCACTACGATGGCTTTAAAATCGGACAGTTGGCTGAGTTATATTTATACCTGGCTTAAAAAAGTCTTACAAATTCAGCAGGGCGATCTAAGTCAAAAGGAATGGATTAACCATGCCTATATTGCTCCGTATCAAGAACATCACAGTCTAGAAACCTTCTTTTGTTCTCTCTGTCTTTATTGGGTAGATGAAGCACAAGCAAGAAGACGCTTACCCAGGCTGTTAAAATTCCTTGGGGATCGAGCCGAAGCAACTGGTTACGAGTGGTTAGCTGTAGAAGCAGCAGAATTACTATCTCGTCTCAAAACTAAGAACAGTAATAAGGTAAAAGCAATCTATACAGAAACGAAAATATCTTCTTTAGTAGATTTAGTCAAACCATATCAACCTTGGGAATTGTCTTTAAAAGCTCTGGCTAACTTACAAAAACCCCAGGTAGAGACCAAAATTGAAGCACAAAAGCGTTTGGTATGGTTAATTACTTTCTATTCCACTAGCTTTATGCTGCAACCCCGCGAACAAAAGATTACAGCTAAAGGAGACTGGAGTAAAGGTCGTCCCATTGCTCTTAAACGTTTATATAGTAACCCAGGTCAATTTGATTATCTTACTACTCAAGACTTGAGGGTATGTAGTCATATCGAAACTAACTACTATGGCTATTACGAAAAAGTTGAATATAGTTTTAGCGATCGCGCTATGTTGGCTTTAGTAGGTCATCCTTTAGTATTTTGGGAAAATTCCACCACAACCCGTGTCGATATTGTTTCTGGAGAGCCAGAATTAATCGTCAAAAAAGTCAAAGGAGAACGCTTAACCTTAGAGTTTTCTCCCAAGCTGAAAGGTGACAAAGAGCTTATTGTCGTTAAAGAAACTCCCACCAGGCTGAAAGTAATTGAGATTACCCCAGCGCATCAACGCATTGCGACTATTTTGGGCAAAAATAATTGTTTAAATGTGCCTGCTGCTGCTTCAGAACAGGTTTTAGCTGCCATTAGCGGAGTTTCTCCCATAGTTACCGTCCATTCTGATATTGGTGGCGGGGTGGAAAATGCCACGGAAGTTACAGCTAATTCTCAACCTCATTTACATTTATTACCCGCAGGAGAGGGATTAAAAGTAGCTTTACTCTGTCGTCCCTTTGGGGATGTTGGCTCGTATTATCGTCCTGGTAAGGGAGGTTCGACGGTAATTGCCGAAATAGAAGGCAAACGTCTGCAAACGACTCGACAGATGGAAAAAGAAGAGGAACTTGCCAATAATGTGCTTAAATCCTGTCCGATCCTCAATCGTTACGAACCAGAGGATGGAGAATGGCTAATTGAAGATCCAGAAGACTGTCTATCCCTATTATTAGAACTCCAGGAATTAGGAGATAAGGTAATTATAGAATGGCCAGAAGGAGAAAAACTAAGGGTAACTCATCAAGCGGGAATGAATAACTTCCAGATGCAGATTAAACGCCAAAATGATTGGTTTGCTGCTAGTGGGGAGTTAAAACTAGACGAAAATCTAGCTCTAGATATGGAAAACTTATTAATGTTACTGGAAAAAACTCCCAGTCGCTTTATTCCTCTGGGTGACGGTCAATTTGTCGCCCTAACGCAGCAATTTCGGCAAAAATTGGATGAATTAAGAACCTTTGGTAGTAAACAAGGTAAAGATTTGCGGTTTCATCCCCTCACTTCCCTCGTCTTAGAAGATGCGATCGCTGATGTGGGCAAACTGAAAGCAGATAAGCACTGGAAGCAACAGGTTAGCAAAATCAAAGCCATGAAGGATTTACAACCTCAGCTACCTTCTACCCTCCAAGCAGAATTAAGGGATTATCAACAGGAAGGTTTTGACTGGCTATCTCGTTTGGCTCATTGGGGTGTAGGTGCTTGTTTGGCAGATCAAATGGGACTGGGTAAAACTTTACAGGCTTTAGCGGTAATTCTCACCCACGCCACCCAAGGTGCCACTTTAATTATCGCTCCTACTTCTGTATGTATGAATTGGATTAGTGAAGCCCAGAAATTTGCTCCCACTTTAAATCCCGTACAGTTTGGTAATAGCGATCGCCAGAAGACTTTAGATGAATTACAACCTTTCGATCTTTTTGTTTGCAGCTATGGTTTATTACAGCAAGAAGAAGTAGCAGAAATGCTAGCAAAAGTGGAGTGGCAAACCATTGTCCTCGATGAAGCCCAGGCGATTAAAAATATGGCAACCAAACGCTCCCAAGCAGCTATGAAGCTACAGGGTAAATTTAAATTAATTACGACAGGGACACCTATCGAAAACCATCTAGGGGAATTGTGGAACTTATTCCGCTTTATTAATCCAGGTTTACTAAGCTCTTGGGAACAGTTTAACCAACGCTTTGCAATTCCCATTGAAAGGAATCAAGATAAGCAGACAAAGAAGCAACTCAAAAAACTCATTCAACCGTTTCTACTGCGTCGCACTAAAACCCAGGTACTAGAAGAATTACCCTCTCGTACAGAGATTACTCTCCACGTAGATATGTCCTCAGAAGAAATGGCATTTTATGAAGCTCTCAGGCAAAAAGCGATCGCCAAATTAGCAGACAGTGATGCTACTGCGGGTGCTAAACATCTACAAGTGTTGGCAGAAATTATGAAACTGCGTCGCGCTTGCTGTAATGCTCGTTTGGTCATGTCTGATAGTAATTTACCCAGTGCTAAATTAGAAGTATTTGGAGAAGTATTAGAAGAATTATTAGACAATCGCCACAAAGCTTTGGTATTTAGTCAGTTTGTCGATCATTTGCATATTATTCGCGATTATCTCGATCGCAGACAGGTTTCTTACCAATATCTGGATGGTAGTACTCCTACTAAACAACGCAAAGTGATGGTAGACAACTTTCAAGGGGGTAATGGGGATGTGTTTTTAATCTCTCTCAAGGCTGGCGGTACGGGACTCAATCTCACTGCTGCGGATTATGTCATCCACATGGATCCCTGGTGGAATCCCGCAGTAGAAGACCAAGCTTCAGACCGCGCTCACCGCATTGGGCAACAACGCCCTGTAACTATTTATCGTCTGGTAACGAAGGGGACAATTGAAGAAAAGATAGTCGAGTTACACCAACACAAAAGGGATTTAGCCGATAGTTTGCTCGAAGGAACAGAGATTAGCGGTAAGATGTCTACTGATGAACTGTTGCGCTTGATGACTCAGTAAAATCATCAAAAACTAAAATACAATTGAGTCTTACTAATTTCTAGTTTTAAATCTCGCTAGGTTTAGCCCCATTAACCGTTGTTTCTTCCATTAATGTAGGAGTGCAATCATGTTGAAATTCAATTCCAGGTTTGTATTCGCCTTAATCTTACCGTTGCTAATAATAAATGACTCTGCTTTGGCGCAGCTTTCAGATACAGCCAGCTGGACCTCCACTGTACAGCTCGATTACAGCAGCACTCCAAATATCACCTACCTGAAGGCGAATAATGTCCAATTAAAGCTTGATGTCTATGCACCGCGAAATGCTGAAGAACCAGTTCCAACACTTATTTATTTTCACGGCGGTGGTTGGATAATTGGTGCAAAGGAAAAAAGCGTCTTGCGTCTGTTACCTTATTTGGAAATGGGTTGGGCAGTAGTTAATGTTCAATACCGATTAGCTAATATTTCTCCTGCACCGGCTGCCGTCGAGGACTGCCTTTGCGCTCTTCGATGGGTAATCCGAAACGCAGATCATTATGGTTTCGATGCTAATAAACTTGTTGTCTCAGGTACTTCCGCTGGTGGTCATCTAGCTCTTACTACAGGAATGCTACCTGCCAGTGCAGGACTTGACCGTCAATGTCC
Organism: Xenococcaceae cyanobacterium MO_188.B32; assembly: GCA_030065635.1. GTDB lineage: Bacteria > Cyanobacteriota > Cyanobacteriia > Cyanobacteriales > Xenococcaceae > JASJDJ01. Next base: position 9,845 of record JASJDJ010000097.1, on the reverse strand, counting down.
AGGTAAGGAAGAACTCAAGGTAGCAGCAATTGTGAAATGGTATGGTATTACCGATGTAGGGGATTTGCTTGAGGGAGAAAATATACAATCCTATGCAGTACAGTGGATGGGAAGTACGACAGACCGCATGGAAATTGCCGAACGTGTTTCTCCCCTTAATTATGTACGAAGTGATTTACCACCAATAATTACCATACACGGTGATGCTGATACTGTAGTTCCATACAGCCATGCTGTTCAGCTTCACCAGGTGCTAGAAGGGGCAAAAGTTCCCAACGAACTAATTACTGTTCCTGGTGGTGGTCATGGTGGTTTTACGAGGAATGAAATGTTGGACATCTACGACACTATTCAAAAATTTCTGAATACCCACATAGTCAATAGGACTGACGCACTGTAAAAATTCATTATCGTGTGCATCAACGAAGATAGGTCGTTTCAGGCTTTTCTCAATCATCCTTTGATAAGTAGCGATCGCCTAAAAATTGTTAAAAATAAAGTCTGAAACCCTGAAACCCATACCCCATATTTGTTATTTTCTGTCAATGCGTAAGTCCTAATAGTTTATGCTATCGGGATTTCAAATAAAGAGATTGTAATGTTTTCCCGTCAGTGGGATACTCAGCTAAAGTATAGTTACACAATACAGAAAAGCGAGTGCCATCGGCTGTAATAAAAATCTGTTTTCTCAAGGTAGCCATAATTTCTCCAAGGCGATCGCTCATCCCTATTTTAGTTAAACTAGCTGTAGCGATCGCAAATTCACCATGACCCCAATAGCCTAAAATAGCATTGTTCCGAAATGCAGCTTGCAGTAGACGACCCCATCTTTGCAAAACTCGATCACCAATGTTGTGACCATATTTGCGGTTAATCTGGTGGAGATCGTCGATCGTCAAAATCACAAAACAACAGGATTGATTATTTTCTTCTGCTTGTTGTAGTAGAGATTCTAATTCTTGACTAGACTTTAATTGATTCATCAGTCCAGTTATGGGTTCTTTGTAAGCCAGGTTTTGTAATAAACGATTGCGTTCTAAGCGGTTATTAATACGAGTCAGTAATTCCGAGCCTATAATTGGTTTAGTGGCATAATCATCTGCTCCTGCGGTAAATACTTGTTGAATAGTCTCTGAGTCACGACGAGCAGTCAGAAAGAGAATGGGTAAGCTTTGCCAATTAGGGTCAGTTCTAATAGTCTGACAGAGTTCAATTCCATTTATTTCGGGCATTTCTACGTCTAAAATCAACATATCGGGGTTGGTAGACTGTAGCACTTCCCAAAAACGTAAAGGATTATCTAAAGCTGTCATTCTGATTCCCCAAGGTTCTAACAAGGGACGAATAGCTGCTAAGAATAGGGGGTCATCATCTACTACTAAAACACTAGTTTCTCCAGAGCGGTCGCGCTGTAGTAATCGATCGACACTTTGCCAAACTTGAGTAGGAGTTACTGGTTTAACTAAAAAACCAGCAGCACCAAAGCGAACAACGGTAAGTCGATCGAGTAAACTTTCTTCTCTAGAAAGAATTAAAACAGGTATAGCAGGAGTCTGGCTGGCTAAATCGTTAATTAAAGCTAAATATGCTCTTTCTTGCTCTATGGCATCGATATCTAAAACAACTAGGTAGGGAGAGTGATTAGTCAACCAGGTTTTCGCTCGCTCGATATTATCTACCTGCTTCCAGCTGAGATTGGCTGAGGTAGCTAAATGTTGTAATTCTGAACCTAATTCTAGTTCAGAGGATATTAACAAGAGTTTTTCCGTCTCATTTGTCAGTGTAGAAGTTACTGTCTCTTCAAGAGCTAAAAGACTGCGTAAATCTGCCACTAAAGAAATAAACTTATTTTTCTCTGGAGTCGCTAAAATTGGATGAGCTTGCATTAGAGTTTCAATTTCTCTTGCCAAATTAGTACCAACCTGGCGCTCGAACATCCCTAACACTCCAGCTAATTTATGAGCAGCTTGTTCGGCAGAATGATGTAAATCTGAAGATAATTCTGCTTTTTCTAAGGCTAATACGGCTTTTTGTAATACTTTCATTCTCTCAGCCATCAAACCTTGATATTGCTGCCACATTTCCTCCATTTTCTGATTGAATTCTTGTTCGACAGAGCTAGAGGTAGACTTGTCAACTTCTGCTATTTCTGGTTCTGGTTGAGCAATTTTAGGATTGAGACGATAACCAATACCATAAACATTTTCAATCCAATCTACTACTCCTGCTTGCTTTAATTTTTTGCGTAATCCTTTGATATGAGCTTTAACACTTTCTTCCTGGGGTGGATCGTCAAATGTCCACAGGCGATCGAGAATTTGTCCCCGACTAAATACCCTAGCTGGGTTACGGAGAAATAACTCTAGTAGATTATATTCTTTAGGCGTTACTTTAATTGGTTTTGATTTATAACTAACTTCACAACTAATAGGATCTAAACGAAGTTCCTGAACTTCCAGTACAGTAGTAGGAACAACTTCTCCTCTACGAGATAAGGCTCTAATTCTGGCATGAAGTTCACCTAAGTCTAGGGGTTTGATCAGATAATCATCTGCTCCTGCATCTAACCCACGAATACGCTCTTGGTTAGCATCTTTGGCTGTCATTAATAGAATGGGAGTGGAATAGCCTTCTTTGCGTAGTTTGGCACACAAACTAATTCCATCTAATTCAGGTAAACCTACATCTAACAAAACTAGTTCGTATTCTCCACTCTCGCAGTATTCCCATCCTAATTGTCCATCTTCTGCCACATCAACGACATGATTCTGACTGGTAAGAGATTGTCGTAGCACATCTTGCAAAATTTCATCATCTTCCACCAGCAAAATACGCATTGTTAACTCCTCTCTTCTGATGCTCTATACCCCGATCATCATGCTAAATCGGGAAGAAATGGAGAAATTATAGGTTCTCTTTTGCTTTCATATCTCCGTACCAAACCGCTTTCTTTGAGGTATAAATAAATATATCTAAGCGCGATCGCTATCTTATAATCTTTTTCCTTCCTGACCATGGCTGGAAATATTAAATTTAAAAAAGTCAAAAAAACTCTCGAACAAGCAGGGATTAAATTTGTTCGCATTCTGTGGTGTGACAATGCCAACATCATTCGTGGCAAAGCGGTACATCTAGATTTACTCGGTCACGATTACTTTAATTATGGGGTGGGTATATCTATGGGACAGCAAGGAGTCCCAGTAATGTACGATGCCGTTATACCCGAAACGGGTTTGAGTCCAGTGGGGGAAGTTCGTCTAGTACCAGATTGGTCAACCCTGAAGATATTGCCCCATGCGCCCGGTCATGCTCGCGTCATGGGTAACATGGTACTCAAGGTCGAACCCTGGGCAATGTGTCCGCGTAATTTCTTAATGCGAGCGCTCGCAGCTGCAAAAAGTCAAGGATTGTCAGTCAAGGCAGCATTTGAGAATGAATTTTACCTACTGCGCCAAACAACCGAGGGATTAAAGCCCGCCGATGAAACCCTCTTCGCTTCCACCCAAGCAATGGATCTGCATCGGGAAGTTATCAATGAGATTGCCGACTCGCTTATTGCTCAAGGGATACCTGTAGAACAGTATTATCCCGAATCGGGTTCCGGTCAGCAGGAAATTTCCATGCGCTATACCGATGCTTTAGCTGCTGCTGACTGGCAGATTGCTTTTAGGGAAACCGTCAGGGCGATCGCCCATCAGCACGATTTGGCAGCCTCTTTTTTACCGAAAATTTTCCCCGATACTGCTGGTAGCGGATGTCACATACACTTCAGTCTCTGGCAAAACGGAGAAAACTTGCTCCCCGACAAACAAGGTATCTGCGGACTTTCCCAAACAGCTAGAGAATTTATCGCGGGAATCTTGCACCACTTGCCATCATTAATGGCATTGACTACCCCCAGTGTTAACTCTTACCGTCGCTTACTACCCCACTGTTGGAGTGGTGCTTTTCGCTGTTGGGGACTAGATAACCGAGAAGCTACCGTAAGAATACCCAGCAATCCCAGTGGTTGTCCCACCCATTTCGAGTTAAAAACAGTAGATGCCTCTGCCAATCCCTATCTGGCATTAGGGGCTGCGATCGCTGCTGGTTTAGATGGGGTGGAAAGAAGTCTAGAAGCACCGAATCCCATAAATATAGACCCAGGAAACTTGAGTGAAGAAGAACGAACTGCCCAAGAAATCGAGCGATTACCGAGTAATTTAGGAGAAGCTATTGCCCATCTCCAAGAAAACGATGTTCTGATCCAGGCTTTAAATCCCGAGTTATTCCAAGCCTTTCTAGCAGTACGTCAAGCGGAGTGGTCAGCCATGAAAGATTGGGAATTAGAGCGAGAAGTAAAAACTTTGTGGGCGCGATACTGATGAACCTTACCGAGATTTCCCTCATCGACCAACACGGACACAATTTACTGCGACCTGAAGTTGCCGCCGATTATCCCTATCCTGCTGTTTTTACCCAAGGTTATGACCCAGAAATAATTAACCATCATGCCCGTCATACCTTATTTTATCGACGTAGCTTGCAGGAAATAGGAACTCTACTCGACTGTGAGGCAGAAGAAACGGCAATTTTAGCACGTCGGCAAAATTTGGGATTAGAGAAATTAAGCGAAATCTGTTTCAATTCAGGCAAGATAGAGGCAATTTATTTGGATGATGGATTGGAGCCAGATGCCATCCTACCGTTATCGTGGCACGAACAATTTGTTACGGTAAAAAGAGTTTTGCGCTTAGAAGTTTTAGCCGAACAATTAATCCTTCAAACTGAGGATTTTGCTACCTTTCTGACTAGATTTCTCCAAGAAATCGACCCGCCCCCAGTAGAAGTCGTGGCTTTTAAGAGCATAGTTTGTTACCGCACGGGTTTGGAGATCGATACCGTTACTACTAAGGTTGCTAGCGAGCATTTCGACAACCTCAAACAGCAACTAGCCGACGGGCGATCGCTCAGGTTAGTAGATAAACCTTTAATTGATTTTCTGCTACATCAGGCACTATTAATTGCTGCCAAATATGGGCTACCAGTTCAATTTCATACTGGTTTTGGCGACCCCGATTTAGATTTACGATTGGCAAATCCCCTATTGCTGCGCCCGTTGTTAGAATCTCCCCAGTATCGTCAAGTTCCTTTTGTCTTATTGCACGCTGCCTATCCCTATATGCGCTCAGCTGGTTATTTGGCTTCTGTATACCCCCAAGTATATTTAGATTTTGGTCTGGCAGTGCCTTTTTTAAGCTTTTCTGGAATGGGTCATACCTTACGGCAATTATTAGAATTAGCACCTACCAGTAAATTAATGTATTCTTCCGATGCTAAATTTATTCCCGAATTGTATTACCTAGCAGCCAAGTGGGGGCGACAAATTTTAGCAGAGGTCTTAGAGGAAGCGATCGCCTCAGAGGAATTAACTGCTACAGAAGCAGAGACGATTGCCATCGCCATTTTACGCCAGAATGCTCTTGATTTGTATCATTGAAGTTACTGGGGCGGCTCAAGATTTATCTTTCGACGAGAAGTTTTACCTATTATCCATCTCCCGTATAAACAGTAATCAGTTTCTTAGATTTTAATAACCAACCAAGAAGTTGTTGTTGTGCCCCATCGCTAACTAAAAACTTAACAATAATCTCTTTTATTACCGACAAACCCAAATTAATTGTTCCCTCTAGTAATTCAAGACAGGGTTTGAGCTTCTCTAAAGTGTCAGGTGGTGGATTATTCGACCTAGAATCTTCAAATAATGGTTCATCATCTCCCGTATCTACACCCCGCTTTAAAGGATAGATATCACTTTTTAGGGGGGGAGTAGATACCGAGGAGGAGGGCGGAGCAATCCCATACAGAGACTGCATCCTCGCTTGATGCAATCGATTATTTTCTTCAATGGCTCGCTCTCGTTCGGCTTTTTCCTTTCGCTGTCGTTCTCTGTATTCCAATACCTCCACAGCAAAGGTAATTTCTTCGACTTTCAAACTGTAATATGTCACCTGTTCTCCCCGCTTACCCTTTTTACGAGAAGCTGTTTTTAATCCCAATTGTCCAACTAATATCCCCAGCAACCACATAGGCTTACAATTCTCTGGAATAGTAAACCCTAGGATTGCCTTAATATGAGCGCGAGAAGCAACAGCAATCTTAGTCATCTTAACCACATCGGGGTCCGTGGCACAGATTTCTTCTCCAGCCAATAATCGAGTTAATATCTTGGGTAAGCCCAAAATATGACGGGCTAACCATTTGCCTGAGTAATTATGCCAATCCATACACAGAGGTAAATTATCTCGTTCTCGAATATCTCTCTCGGCTACAATCTGTGGAGGTGCAGGATATTTTTTACCAGTATTTGGCTCGACAATCTCCCCTTCAGAGGGAGCTAATAGGGATTCTAAAGCAATCAATTTACTAATTAGCTGTCCCCCAGCATCTTGCTTGACTAGCTCTTCTGTAACGGGCATTCCGTAATCGCGTTGAATCCGATATTTTTCACATTCCACCAGTTCTTCTGGTTTAAGATAATCCTTAGATTGACGGTTTTGGTATTCCTGTTGGCTAATAGAATTAGCTTGAACCACCGCTACTCGGTGAGCAGCATCTAAACTTAACCCAGCTTCTTTTAATTCCATTGCTGTAACAGGGTCTGATTCTGCTTGAACGGGAATAATGTTATATTCCATCTCGGTTAATAAAGAGCGTAAATCATCCCGTAAATTGTTAATAGAACGATTGCGGTTAGCTTCAATTTCACAGTAAGCATCCAACGCCCAATCTTTTTCTGCTCCTCTTTTCCCAGTTTCAGGGTCAATACGAATCAAAAAAGCAGTCATCTCATTGAGATTGAGCATCCGCTCCTTAATTTTCTGGGCATTTGTTTCCTTGTACCCAAAGGGCGGACGGGGAGCGACCCAAATATGTAAAGGAACTTGGGGACGATATCTATGTAAGGATTGGGCGCATTCATTAGCAGTTTGAGAAACCGCATGAAAAGCACCAAAAACCGCATCAAAATGATAATCGGGAATATCAACTCCCGTACCTAAACTGGGAGAAGCCAGTAAGACATCAACATTTTTGACTTCTTCAGAAATATCTTTGATAAAGGCTACATTTTCTTCACTACCGCTATTTTCAGCATGAATCGACCAAATTCGTAACTTATTGTCCTTTTCTGATAACTCTAGTTCCTGTTTCCCTTTTTCATTCCTTCTGCCTTTTGCCTTCTGTCCTCTGCCTTCTTCATCAAAAACCTTAACGGTCATGGCAGCTTCTAGTTTCTTGATAAACTTCTTAGAATCACTAACCACCATAATTTTTAATCCCAGCATCAGAGCCATAAATATTTGGGCAACTAAAGCACTGTTATTTTCCCCTTCATAGAAATGAACATCCCGTCCAGCCTGTTTGTAATCATTCTTAATAATAAAAGGAACTTCATCTTCTGGGCGCATAGCACGGAAGAAATCCACCGTAACATCGTCCATGTGAGCATCGGCTAACACTACCAGTTTGGCTTTACGGATAATGTATTCGAGAACTTCTAAAATTTCTGCCCGATGTTCCTTACAGGTTTTACTGTGAAGTAGATGGGCTAAATATTGACAGGCTTCATCGATAAATACACAGCCATATTCATTTAGTTCGGTTTGCAGTTTGTGTAAACTATCAACAGTAATAGAAAGCCCGATCGCTTTGGCTAAATCTCCTCGGTCTAATGCCGAATACATCTCCGTATTTAAGCGTTGTGAAAGATTTTTGAGCAGATTTACTCTATGTCCGCAATTAAGGAATCGCTCGTCTGGATATAACTCGCGGAATCTCGCCATCAGTTCGGTTTTACCCGTACCCATATCGCTCCAGAGAACCACCAGTCCCAATTTTGGCAGGCTTACTGCGTTACTTAAAAAACGAGTATTAAGTTTCACATTGGGCGGATACTTATTACTGAGTCCTCGTTTTCTGGGATAACATATTTTTCGGTAGTCTTTTAAGTTATATGCGTCCTCTATAATCGTGCTAAGGAGTGCTTCAGCATCTTGACTCCTCTCAGCAACAAAATCATCGACCCCTTTTTCTGGCCCTGGTAAAAGAGCTACTTCGCATTCACACCCAGCAGATTCAATGGCTTGACCTGTGCGGAGAGTGGCTTGATAAACTGCATAGCGAGTTTTGGGTTTGGTTTCGTAATCGAAGAGGATGATAAATTTACGTCCCGCTTGAGCCATGGGCAGCAGATCGGGATGTAATCTTTCTTGTTCTTTCTTGCCGACTCGTCCATTCCAGATACCAGCCAGAGCGATCGCCACAAAGCCCATGGAAAGTAAACAAGCAGCTTTCTTTTCTCCTTCGGTGAAAATAATCGGTATTTCAGGATGTTGCTGTAGCCATTCCCAGAAGCCGAGAGGCTTGGTTCTGGCGGTTAAGCGTAAAGCTAGGGGAGAATGATAACGCTTAATACCATAGCGTTTGGCTACTTTATCCCAGATGTGAGGGGGAATATCAAAGTAGGTGACGCGGTTGGCTACTTTGGGGGGAGATTCGTATTTAATGGGTTTGTTTTTGCTGCCAATAATCCGAGGGTTGTCGGGTTTAAAGCGACCCCACATCATTGGTTGCCAGTTATTGAGGGGGTCTAAACCTGAAACCCACCATCCCCCATCTTCTAGAGGAGCATAGCGATTTAACCATTTATCTCTTAAGCGACCATCGTTACGGCGATCGCTGTCTGGTAAGCCGTAAAGTAAATATTCGTGGGGTGAGTAGCCTGAGAGGGATTTAACATTAAGAGAAATGATTTTTTCGTCAACGCAACTGGCTAGCCATTCTTGGATGTGCTGGAAGACGATCATACAGTTTTCCTCCTTTTCTGACATAGGAGGTAACGCTGCTTTAGAAGTGTTGGCTGCCAACAGACAACATTTTTTCTGGCAAGTATGAGACTTTTAACAAAGATCATTTTTGAGGTTTTCCTATTGTTAGGGGAAACCTCTACTGACTTCTGATGAATTTTCTTGCTACTCTTTAATTAATCTTTTTAGATCTTGGTGATCTTTTGGTTTAGCTGAGATTGCTTATCAGGCAATCGTGTGGAAAGGCAGAGTAACAGGTTTTTATCCACAGAAGCAAGCAGAAGTTTCACTGAGTTTTCTTCTTTCAAATCAACTGTAAATAATGAGAGCTTTAGTAGGCTTGGTAAAAGGGATGATGTTGTATCAAAAGCAAAAATTCCATTATAATTGTGCTGGATAGGGTAAATTTTTGAGTAAATTAAATAACTAATTTTGGTTATATTAGTTACATCAATCATAATTGTATCAAAAGTTTAGTTGTTAAGCTGAGTATTTTTTAGTTCGCTCTCTGATAAAGAAGAAGGAAGCTTGTCCAACTTAGCGATTGCTACCCGCGTCAATATAGAATAGATATATGAGTAGTGATAAAGCCAAGCGATTAGCCGTTTTTGTACGAGAATTACGAGGATCTCTTAGCCAAGGGCAATTTGCCAAGAAGCTGGGTGTAAGCCGTCCTGCGATTACCTTATGGGAGTCTGGTCAAGCTTATCCAGAAGCAGGAAATCTGCAAAAATTAGCTCATTTAAAAGATTGGGATCTAGAACAACTTCAAACCTATTTAGCAGAAGGAGATCTCCCTTCGGAAGAACCCTTAGAGCAAATCTTGAGAAAGATACGAACACTTCCTTCTGAATCGGTGGCTCAAGTAGCAGCAGTCGCAGCCACAACACTAGCTGAGAGAATGGGAGCAAAAGAAGTTTCCTTGAAAGCTTAGCCTGTAATCACTTAAAAGATTGTAAAGGTTAAAGCTTGCCCGTTAAACTCAATGCGATGGTGGTT